>JAUNAN010000023.1:20221-22371 GCA_030527595.1 Lachnospiraceae bacterium
CGGGTGCCGCTGCCGGAGCAGCTGTGGTAACCGGCTCAGCAGGTCCTGCGTAAACTGCAGTTGCGTTGCCCTTCTCCACTTCTACTTCGTATTTCTTTCCATTTAAAGTCACAATATACTTCATCGTTCTCTTTTACTCCTCACCCACTGCTTTGATGGACTTGAAAATCAGCTGATCAAGCGGAATCTGTGTCTGATCACTTACAATTGCCATGATACAAGCAGCCGTCTTTTCATCAAGACCGAGCAGCTTGATCTCACCGCCAAACGGTCCCTTCGGTGCTTCTGCCTTCGGTGCTTCTGCCGGTGCTGCGGGAGCTGCCGCAGCCGGTGCTGCTGCCGGTTTCTTTTCCATATTGCTGACTACCTTTGCCAGGATCGAAATGACCACAAACAGAAGAAGCAGCATAAAGAATACGACGCAGAAACCGAGCAGTGCCATTCCTAAGCTCTGTCCTACTGTCATTTTTATTTAACCTCCTCGATGGTATAGGAAACCTTCAGTGCTTCCTTCTCCTCGCGAGACTCGAAATATGCCTCGGCCTGTGCCGGGAATGCGACATAGGAAAGGATATCCTCCTCGGATCTTGCAAGCTTGCCGAGATGCTCTCTTGCTGCCGGAAGCTCGGATTCCAGTGTATCTGCAGGTCTGCCGGTGAACGGCTTCTCGTCACCGAGAACCTCCTTCTGAAGTGCCTCGTTGACCGGACCCGGAGCTGTTCCGTAGAAGCCCTTCAGATATGCCTTGACTTCCTTGGAAACATTGCCGTATCTCTTGCCGCCGAGGACATTGGATACGGACTGTGCGCCTACGATCTGGCTCATCGGTGTTACGAGCGGCGGATAGCCGAGATCCTTTCTGACATTCGGAACCTCGGAAAGTACTTCCTCAAGTCTGTCCAGTGACTTCATAGCTGTCAGCTGGGAGATCATGTTGGAGAGCATACCGCCCGGGATCTGATAATTCAGAGCGTCGATCTTTGTGGACAGAACAGACGGGTTCAGACCGCCGTCCTTCAGATACTTCTCCTGAACCGGCTTGAAGAAGTCGTTGATCTTCTTTGTTGCCTTGGAGTCAATTCCGCAGTCATAGCCCATCTCGTTCAGTGTATAAACCATGGTCTCTGTCGGCGGCTGCGCTGTTCCGCCGGAGAATGCGGAAATTGCGCAGTCGATTCCGTCAGCGCCTGCCTGAACAGCAGAAAGGTAAGTCATAGCGCCAAGACCTGTTGTCATATGTGTATGAACATATACCGGGATCTTCAGCTCTGCCTTCAGAGCCTTAACAAGATCATATGCCATCTGCGGGCTCATGATACCTGCCATATCCTTGATACAGAGGGAATGACAGCCCATATCCTCGATCGTCTTTCCGAGCTTGACATAATTCTCAAAAGTATGGATCGGGCTTGTTGTGTAGCAGATCGTGCCCTGTGCATGTCCGCCTGCCTCGATCGTTGCCTTAATTGCTGTTTCCATATTTCTGACATCATTCAGCGCATCGAAAATACGAATGATATCCATGCCGTTCTCAATAGACTTCTTCACGAATTCAGTAACGAACTCATCAGAGTAATGAGAATAGCCCAGAACGTTCTGTCCGCGGAGCAGCATCTGCAGCTTTGTGTTCTTAACCTTGGACTTGATGAATCTCAGTCTCTCCCACGGATCTTCATCCAGATAGCGAAGGCAGGAATCGAAGGTTGCGCCGCCCCAGCATTCCAGAGAGTAGTATCCGGCCTGGTCAAGTGTCTCGAGGATATCTGCAAATTCCTCTCTCTTTAAACGTGTAGCAATCTGAGACTGATTGGCATCTCTCAGCACGGTCTCAGTGATATGGATATTCTTTCCCATATGTCCACCTTTCTACAATGACATTTGCACATTTTCCGGGTATTACACGCAAAATATTCGTATGTATGCGCGCAAAACTCGAAATTAGCCTATATTCTAACGCAAAACGAGAAAGATTTCATCTGTTTTGTATTTTTTTTGCAACAATTTTTTTAGAAATCTTGCGTTTCTTTTTTACGATCTTTATACACTTTTCCTTCTTTTGTTTACTCTGCACATTTTTTTATATATTCCATTAGCGAAAATCTCCAAAAACCAAAAACGCCCCGGGGCTGGACATTTTCTTATTTCGATTT
>JAUNAN010000131.1 GCA_030527595.1 Lachnospiraceae bacterium
GGCTGCAGTTCTGTTATTTCCAGAAGCAAACAGTCCCCGTTTGCAAGCTGATAGTCATAATAATCACATCCGGTGAGTAGCTGCATGACCGCCATGATCGTGCCGCCGTGAACCACCAGAGCCAGATCTGCGCGGGAGAGCGTATCGGTGTACTCCGGGATGGTCTTCCCGTGCGTGTCCGTCCGGGAAGAGGGCGCAGCTTCACAGGTCAGCTGCCGGACATGAAAAGCATCTGCGGAAAACGGTGTTCCCATTATGCTTTCACATATCTTCCGAAAGGCGGCACCGATGCGCAGGACGAAGGCGTCCCTGGATTCTCCTCCCGGAAAGGGGAGGGCACCGCCGCTGTTTATCCATGCCTGATAAGCGGGATCTCCTGACAGCTCATTGTAGTTTCGACCCTCAAAGCGGCCGAAATCACACTCCCGAAAATCGGGAATGACGATTTGCTGAAACGTCGGATAGATGAGCGCCGCGCTCTCACGGCAGCGGAGCAGAGGACTGACGAATAAGCGTGAGGCATCGGGGTAGTATCCCTCAGATATCCGTATGCGTATCTCCCGGATGCCCTCCTCGCACAGGGCTTCGTCTGTCCTGCTTCCTATGTAACGCTTTTCCAGATTTCCGTCTGTTTTTCCGTGACGGATCATTGCCAGCTTCACGGATCCAGCCTCCTCATCAGCATCGGAAGTGCCTGCTCAAAGTTAACGCCGTACCAGCGCCGGTCAGGATCCTCCAATGTGAGACGTGCGCATTCTGCGGTGAAGTCTACCGCAAGTGCCAGTGCATCATGAAGGGAGAGCCCTCTCACGAGCGCACCGGTGATCACAGAAGCGAACATGTCTCCGGTTCCGTGGAACCGTTCCGGGTACCAGATGCCGGAGCAGTAGTCATAAGAGCCGTCCTTACACAGACTGGCGGCACCGAGATGGCCGGCCTCGCGGCTGACTCCGGTCAGAACGGCGGCATCTGCGTGCGTTTCCTCTACAAGCCCGTGCAGGATCTTCCGCACCTCGCTCTCGGATGCGGTCTCCCGATAGGGTCGGCCGAGAAGCAGACAGGCCTCCGTCATATTCGGAAGGATGATATCGGCCTTTTGGCACAGTGTCTTCATTTTACTGACAAATGCATCCGGGAAGCCCTTGTACAGAACTCCGTTGTCCGCCATGGCGGGATCAACGACGACCAGAGTCTTATCCGTGCGAAACATGTCGATAAAATCAGAAACGATCTCGATCTGTCTCTCTGAACCGATATAGCCGGTGTAAATGGAATCGAAGGTGATGTTCTGACTGCGCCACACTTCGGCAATAGGCAGTATGTCATCTGTCAGATCCCGGAAGGTGAAGTCCGGAAAGGCTGTGTGGCCGGAGAGAACTGCCGTCGGCACGACGGCGGTCTCGATTCCGCAGACAGATAGGATCGGAAGTGCGGCTGTGAGAGAGCATCTTCCGATACAGGAAATATCCTGAATGGTTACAATACGTTTCATGAATAACCTCTATAACAGATGAATGACGAATTTCTTTCACAAGTTTTCATCGTAACAGTTTTTCGGCAGGGGCTCAAGATAAAGATCGGGATCGAACCGCGAACTGCGGCTGTGCGCCTATTTGGGGAAAGCGGGAGGGCTGCTTCGGTAAATGAAAACAGCGTTGTTCCTTCATTTTTTAAGAGAAGTGTAAGAGAGGTTCTTTTCGAATGGAAAAAAACAGGATATAATGACCCGGTCAAGATATTTCTTTAGGAGAATAATTCTTTAGGAGGATATAACCATGGATTACGCAAAGGAATCCCTGAGACTCCACGGCGAGTGGAAGGGTAAAATTGAAGTAGTAGCTGCCGTTCCGGTCAAGACAGAGCAGGATCTGGCTCTGGCATACACACCGGGTGTTGCACAGCCCTGCCTGGAGATTGAAAAGGATGTGGAGAAGAGCTATGAACTGACCCGGAGATGGAACACCTGCGCAGTGGTGTCTGACGGATCAGCGGTCCTTGGACTCGGCAATATCGGGCCTGAAGCCAGCATGCCGGTCATGGAGGGCAAGGCGCTTCTGTTCAAGGCTTTCGGCGATGTAGATGCGATTCCGCTCTGTGTAAAGTCACAGGACGTGGATGAGATCGTAAACACGGTTTATCTTCTTTCCGGATCCTTCGGCGGCGTGAACCTGGAAGATATTTCAGCACCGCGCTGCTTCGAGATCGAGAGAAAGCTGAAGGAGAAGTGCGATATTCCGATCTTCCACGATGACCAGCACGGAACAGCGATCATTACACTGGCAGGACTGACCAATGCGCTGAAGGTTGTCGGCAAGAAGAAGGAGGAGATCAAGGTCGTTACCTCCGGAGCAGGTGCCGCAGCAATTGCGATCACAAAGCTTCTGCTCTCCGCAGGCATTAAGAATGTCGTGATGACAGACCGCCGCGGCATTATCTATAAGGGTCGCAAGGAGGGCATGAACTGGATCAAGGAAGAGATGGCAGAGGTGACAAATCTTCAGGGCGAGCAGGGATCTCTTGCAGATGCGCTGAAGGGTGCTGACGTATTTATCGGTGTTTCCGCACCGGGACTTCTGACAAAGGAGATGGTCGGTCTTATGAATAAGGATGCGATCATCTTTGCATGCGCAAACCCGACTCCGGAGATCTTCCCGGATGAGGCTAAGGCTGCAGGCGCTGCAGTCTGCGCGACAGGCCGTTCCGATTTCCCGAATCAGATCAACAACGTTCTGGCTTTCCCGGGAATCTTCAGAGGTGCGTTCGATGTCCGTGCGAAGGATATCAACGAGGAGATGAAGGTGGCAGCGGCACAGGCGCTGGCAGATCTTGTCTCTGAAGAGGAGCTGAGTGCTGACTACATTATCCCGAAGGCATTTGATCCCAAGGTCGGCGATGCGGTTGCAAAGGCAGTCGCAAAAGCGGCACGTGAGTCCGGTGTTGCAAGGATCTGATCAGAAGAAAATCATATGCGCAGCCATACATAAAACTATGGAATAGAAATAAAAAAGAATGCAAACGGCAGAGACGCTGACCGAAAGGAAGACGTCTCTGCCGTTTTTTTATTTTTAAGGGACGGATTCTGTATTCGCTGAATAAGGGCCGGCTGCCGTCCTGATTTGGAGCAGCATTTGGTATCTCAGGATGGCGGGGGATACACCAGCCGGCCTCTTGTCTGATTGGGAGAGCCATCTGCCTGTCATGCATACAATTTACAAAAGAGATGTGCAAAACTTACAATGGAAATAAATAGAAAACAGTGAATTTGGCAGAAAACGGGTTGGAATCGAAAAAAAACTAGGGTATCTGTTTATTAAGTCTTGAGAAAAAGACTGTGAGGATTTACAATAGAAAAGGTTAAAGTTAATAAAAAAAGAAATAGAAGGTGTGTCTCTTTTGTGTGCAGATTGACACATGGGTGTGACAGGTATCGATGATTCGACAGCAGGCCGAAGAACTGCAGAAGCGGGAGAATGCAGATGAGACTGGATCGATTAAATTCTATGGAGGAATACATTCTCGACCGGGGAACGGTTTCTCTTACGGAAATGAAAGAACACTTTAACATGTCGACGAATACGATTCGTCGCGATATTGATGAGCTGATCAAGCGAGGACATATTAAAAAAGTATACGGCGGTGTGACTGCGGTTACAACCGATGCGCCGATGCCGATCTCGTTCCGCAGATCCAGAAACCAGGACGGAAAGGAAGAAATCGGTGTACTTGCCAGGGAGTTCGTCAATGACGGGGAGATGATCTTCCTGGATTCCGGTTCCACGGTTCTGTACATGCTTCCTTATCTGAGAGATATGACAGACCTGACGATCGTTACGCACAACCTGAGCGCAATGCTCGAGGTGGCAAAATATCCGAATCTCAAGCTGATCGCACTGGGTGGAATGTATAACGCATCCACATCATCTTTTATCGGTATTACCACGGAAGAAACGCTGCAGAGATACAATTTCGGGACTGTATTTATCTGCGCGACCGGTGTTTCCCTGGAGAAGGGTCTTACCAATACGACCTACGTCGAGGCCGAGATCAAGAGAAAGGTCGTGGAAAAAGCAGACCGCGTGATTCTGTTGGCAGATCACACGAAGTTCGGTATTTCCTCTACGATCTCATTCTTCCCGTTTGAAAAGCTGTATGCAATCGTCACTGACAGAAAGCCCTCCGAGGATTTTCTGAAGGTGATCGAGGAAAATAATATCATTTTGTCCTATCAGGACCAATGAAACAGGAGGTAGGTAAACATGGGCACAATCAGATTGACAACCGCACAGGCACTGGTCAAATTCCTGAATCAGCAGTACGTGGAATTTGACGGCGTTG
>JAUNAN010000024.1 GCA_030527595.1 Lachnospiraceae bacterium
GACACCCAACATCTACACCCAACTCAAAACCATATCCCGCCACCACGCACATCCCAACAGACACAGCTCAGGCAGAGGCGGAGCAGCCGGAAGAAGCACCTCAGGCAGTGCCGGTACAGCCGGTATCTCCGATGAATGAAGAAAATGTTCCTGAGTCACAGAATGAAGAAACGGTAAAACCGAAAAAGAAGCATAAAGCTCTGAAGATCTGCATCGGTCTTGCAGCCTTACTCGGAGTTGTTTATGCGGGCGGTGTCTTCATTTTCCAGGATAGATATCTTCCGGGAACCGAGATCAACGGACAGGATGTCACATTTAAGACGGTCAGTGAAGTAAACCGGGATACTACGGCAATGGTTGCCGGAAGATCCATCAAGCTTCAGCTCCGTGACGGTGTCACGGAAACGATTCCCGGTACGGATATTGATCTGACCTATGTTTCCACGGACGGAATGGAAGAGCTGTTGGCAAATCAGAATAAGTGGTTCTGGTTTAAAGCGCTGGTAGGTCAGGCGGATTACTACTCCGCAAAACAGAATGTCACCTGTGACAACGCTAAGCTCGCAGCGGTTGTGGGAGCACTTCCGGAAATGCAGGCGGAAAATACGGTTTATCCGGAAAATGCCAAGATGGAGCTTACCGACGAAGACCGCATCGTGATCATTGATGAGATCGACGGAAATCAGCTGATCGGGGATGCAGTCGTTCAGGCGGTCCTTACTCAGCTTGAGGCGGGAAATTACAATGTCGCGCTGGATGAGATGGAAGGCATTTATGTGGAGCCTGAGCTTCGTGCTTCCAATGAGGATCTGATCGCACAGGTAGAAGACCTGAACGGATTCCTTTCCACCTATGTCATTCTTGACTTCCACGATGCGGTAGATAATCCGCTCAGCCTTGACGGCGAGGAAGAGGCCGACGACGGTTCTATCCCTGCAGAGGTGATCGAGGCTGAGAGCACAGAGGGCGAGATCGCAGCATCTCTGCCGGAGGAGTCAGGTGCAGAATCTGCTGCAGAGTCCGGCGAGACCTCCTCTGAGGAAAGTGCAGCGGAATCCGCAGCTTCCGTATCAGGTGCAGAATCCGCAGCTTCAGGATCTGCTGTTGAGTCCGCAGCTTCCGTGTCCGGTGCAGAATCCGCAGCTTCTGGATCTGCTGCCGAGTCAGCGGAATCATCTGCGGAAGAAGTCGTAGAAGAGACTCCGGAACCTACCGAGGAAGAAAAAATCGCGGCGATGCTTGAGAGAGCAAAGGAAGACGAGGACAGAGAAGTACTTGACGGATCTGTTACCCGTGACTGGCTGACCTATGATGAAGAGACCAGCATGTATTCTCTGGATGAGGAGACACTTGCCGAGGACGTCGGAGAGTGGGTCGCAGAGATGGCCGAGAGAAGAGATGAGGTCGAGTATACATTCGAGTTTGAGTCTACCAACAATGGAACTGTAACCGTTAACTGCTCCAATTACGGACCGGGATACGGTAAGATCATCAGCAATGCCGATGAGGCAGATGAGATGACAGAGCAGCTTCTAAACCATGAGTCCTCCGAGCGTGAGCCGGTGTTCAATTCCACGACAACCGCAGAGGAGAAGCTGGGAGACACGTATATCGAGGTTTCTCTGGATGAACAGCATCTGTGGTACTATGTAGACGGTGAGCTCTATATGGAGTCCGACGTAGTAACAGGTGTCAGAGACAATCCGAAGAGACGGACACCTACGGGCTTCTTCGAGGTCGAATATAAGGAGAGAAACCGTACTCTGGTCGGTGAGAATAATTCCTACCGTACACCGGTTGCTTACTGGATGCGCTTCAGAGACGGCGGCTTCGGCTTCCATGATGCGACCTGGCAGCCGTACTTCGGAGGCGAGCGCTGGGTTTACGGAGGTTCCCACGGCTGTATCAACCTGCCGTATTCCTTCGCAGCAAGTCTGTACGAAAATGTTTCTGTAGGAGTGCCGGTAGTTGTTTACGGAACCTATTATTGATGCATAATTAAAAAATAAAACAGGGTGTGAAGCTCGTTTCGGAGTTCACACCCTGTTTTTTATCACATTACGGAAAAGGATACGTTTCTTTATAACCGATTCAGGCATTGTGCCCGGAAAACACGGCTTGAAACAAGTCTCGACATTCGGAGTTCTTATTCCGGGATTTCCGGATGATCGAGAAGCGCACGCGGGCAGTCGATGACTGCGTCCGGCTCCGGAACGGATCCGTAGCCGTATGAAGCAAAGATAAAATACATTCCCGCCTCCCGGACTGCGTTATAATCGCCCATTGTATCGCCGACATAGGCAGCGTTCTTTAAATCATATTTTTCTGCCAGACGCAGGAGGTTTGCAGCCTTTGCCTCACCGGTATCGCCGGGACACAGGTGGTCGGTTATAATGGCTTCGATCCCTGCGGTTTCCATCATCGCTTCGATGTAGCCTGCCTGGCAGTTGCTTACAATGAAGACGGGAAGGCGTGAAGCAAGAGAGGAAAGGACCTCCCGGATCTCCGGATAAAAGTCCGGATGATTTGCCCTCAGATAATCCAGCTCATCCGTGCAGCACTGATCTAAAATACGAACAGACTCCTTCTTCGGCAGATCCGGGAAAAGGGAGTATCCGATGTCCTCCAGGGTTTTACCGAACTCTTTCATGAGACGTTCCTGTGTGATATGATGTGCGGGTACGCCGAGGCGCTGACAGGTCGCCTGCCAGGATTCGGCGGCGCGTGCTGTGGCATCCCACAGGGTGCCGTCTACATCGATAATAACAGCATCAAACATAGTTTCCTCATTTCCTCAGCCCGCTTTTGTCCGAAAACATCTGTACATCACAGGTATGAACATCATGTGTATTTCTATGTTTCAAGAAATTTCTAACGAGGTTTTTTCGAACAGCGGACTGCTTTTAAGATATCAACGTAATAACGGGAGTATAGCAAATGCAGAGTGATTTTGTAAAGCCGCTGCTGCTGTGGTATAATGACCATGCTCGTGATCTGCCGTGGAGGCAGACGAGGGATCCCTATCGAATCTGGGTATCCGAGATCATGCTTCAGCAGACAAGGGTGGAAGCGGTAAAGGTATATTACGATCGTTTTCTTGAGGCCCTTCCTGATATTCGTGCGCTTGCCGAAGTTCCGGAGGAGCGTCTCCTAAAGCTCTGGGAGGGACTCGGTTATTATAACCGGGTGCGTAATATGCAGAGAGCTGCATGCATGATTAGAGATGAATTTCAGGGAGAGTTTCCGGATACGGAGGAGGCTGTACTGTCACTTCCCGGAATCGGAAGTTATACGGCCGGAGCAGTTCTGTCGATTGCCTTCGGTGTTCCGCTTCCGGCAGTGGACGGCAATGTTCTGCGCGTCATGTCACGCCTGACCGCCTCTTATGATGACATTGCAAAGCCTGCTGTGAGAAAAGCACTGGAGAGCGAGCTTCGTACACTTCTTACTGAAAATGAAAACACAGCTCCGGGGCTGTTCAACCAGGCTGTCATGGAGCTTGGTGCGACGATCTGCGGTCCGAACAGAAGTCCGGATTGTGCCGCCTGCCCGATCTCTTCTTTCTGCAGAGCACATCGGGAGGGAATCGAGGAAGAGCTCCCGGTAAAGACAGGAAAGAAGGCGCGCCGCATCGAGGAGATCACTGTGCTCCTGATTCGTGACGGTGAAAAAACAGCGATCCGCAAGCGGCAGGAGGGAAAGCTCCTGGGCGGATTTTATGAATTTCCGAATCTTTCCGGCAGGAAGGATCAGGATGAGGTACGTGCCTACCTGAATGCTCAGGGACTGGATGCCGTGCATATCAGACCGCTGCAGGATGCAAAGCATATTTTTACGCATGTGGAATGGAAGATGAGCGGTTACCTCATTTCCCTGGGAATGCAGGGCGCGGAGAAGGCCGCAGAGGATCTCTGCTTTGTCGAGACGAAAGAGCTGGAGCAGCGCTATCCGCTTCCATCTGCATTTCGTGCATATGCGAAATATCTGTTCGTGAGAACAGGAAGTGAGCGTCTGCGCGCAGCCGGTCATGAAACTGATCGTTAACCGCCGGGCGGTTTGGAAAAATATCTGAAGGAGGAAAGAAACATGAAGGTTCTGACAATCGCAATTCCCTGCTACAATTCGGCTGCATACATGAAGAAAGCCATTGATCATGCACTGATCGGCGGAGAAGATGTAGAGGTTCTTGTGATCGATGACGGTTCCAAGGATAATACGCTTGAAATTGCAAAAGAATATGAGGCGAAGTACCCGAAGATCGTTCGTGCGATCCATCAGGAAAATAAAGGACACGGCGGTGCGGTGAACACCGGAATCAGAGAGGCCACAGGTGTTTATTATAAGGTCTGTGACAGTGATGACTGGCTGGATTATGATTCCTATATGCAGATCCTGGATGCTCTTAAAAAAGCAATTGCCGGACCGCAGACACTCGATGTCATGATCTCCGACTATGTTTATGATAAGGTGGGTCAGAAAAGAAAGCGCTGCATGCATTATGCCGGATCCTTCCCGGAAGGGAGAATATTCGGCTGGGATGAGATCATGAAGCCGCTGAGCGTGAACCGCTATGTGCTCATGCACAGTCTGACATATCGGACCTCGCTTCTTCGGGATATTAATTTTGAACTGCCGGAACATACCTTCTATGTGGATAATCTTGTCGCCTTTGTTCCGCTGATGTATGCAAAGACGCTTTATTATCTCGATGTTCCGTTCTATCGCTACTTCATCGGCAGAGAGGATCAGTCTGTCAATGAAGAAGTGATGAAGGGCAGGATCGATCAGCAGATGCGGGTGAATAAGCTCATGATCGATGCCTACAAGCCGGAGTTGATCAAAAAGAAAAATCATGTTGTTTATCTTGATCACTATCTCGGAATTATTATGTCTGTCACCTCTATTCTGTTGATGCGTATCGGCACAAAGGAGGCGATTGCCCAGAAGAAGGAACTCTGGGAATATCTGAAGAAAAAGGATTTCAGACTGTACAGACGAATTCGGGGCAGCATGCTCGGCCGCGCGCTGAATCTTCCGGGAATGCCGGGAAGAAAGGTCGCGGTAGATGTCTACAGAGTGCTTCAGAAGCTCTACGGGTTTAATTAATGGATAGGAAATACAGAAATTTTGCCGCACCTCTGACAGAATTTCTGTTCTGCGAGGATCCGCTTCAGAAGTCAGACGTGATCTTTCTGCCGGGAAACCGCTACCCGCATATGGCGGAGGAGGCGGCCGTGCTTTGGAAGCAGGGTTATGCCCCCTATATTATTCCGTCCGGTAAATGGTCCGTTGCGGATACACGTTTTTCGGGACCGCTGGAACGGGCCGATCTCTATGACGGCAGTTATGTGACAGAGGCCGAATTTCTGACGGATGTGCTTCTGAAAAACGGTGTTTCCCCTGAGGCTGTTCTCGCGGATCATGAGGCGGCTTTTACTTATGAGAATGCGATCCGTTCAAGGAAAATCGCAGAGGAGGCCCGCATTACGGTAAAGAGAGCGATTCTCTGCGCGGAAGCGACCCATGTCAGAAGAAGCCGCATGTACTATCAGCTGGTATTTCCGGATGCCGAGATCCTGGCACATCCGGTTTCCGCCTCGGGCATCACGAGGGAAAACTGGATGGATACAGAAGAGGGCGTGGCCAGAGTACTTGGTGAAATAGAGCGCTGCGGAGGTCAGTTCCGGGAGATCCTTCTGGCACTGACAGACAGAAAATTGAATGAAGATTCGGGACAGACTGAATGAAAAACTGTCCGGAAAAAACAGAATCCGATTCCTGATATCAGGAATCGGATTCTGTTTTTTCGGAGATATAGACGTGGACCCTGAGAATTCTGTTTTTTCGTACGGCTTCCACGATCAGCTTCGTTCCGTCTTCCGGGATGACATATTCACCGACTTTCGGAAGATTGTCCTCGGAGTGCTCGATGATGTAGCCGCCTATGGAATCATAATCCTCAGAGGAGAGCTCAAGTCCCGTGACTTCATTAAAATCATCTATGTCTATGGAACCCAGGCAGGTATATTCTCTGCCCGGAACAATGACAGTAATTTCTTCTGCATCACGTCCCTGGTACTCATCATGGATATCACCGACGATCTCCTCAAGCACATCCTCCATGGTGATGATGCCGGAGGCTGAGCCGTATTCATCCAGTACAATGACGATGGAGAGGGAGTTCAGACGCATCTCATCGAGAAGATCGGAGATGTTTTTGGCTTCGTAGGTAAAATACGGCTTCGCCATCACGGACTCGATGGAAAAGCCCTCTCTGTCAAGGAGAAGCAGATCCTTAATGTTGAGCACGCCGACGATGTTGTCACTGTTCTCCGTGTATACCGGGATACGGGTAAAATGATGCTCCCGGAAAACCTGAATACATCCGTCATAGTCCAGGGTGATTGGGACAGCGGTCATATCTATGCGGGGGATCATGATCTCTCTTGCGAGGGTGGCATTGAGATCGACCACATTGTTGATCATCTGACGCTCATCGTTTTCGATGACGCCGTCCTCATTGGAAACATCTACCAGGGTGCGAAGCTCACTCTCTGTCATGATGGGACGGGCATCGGGATCGACACGGAAGATACGCAGTACAACACGTGACAGCTTATTCACAAGGAAGATGACCGGAGTCATGATGTGCATCAGGAGCAGAATGACCCGCGCATAGCGCAGGGACATTGACTCAGCATTGACGGCTGCCATGTTTTTCGGAGAGATCTCCCCGAAAATAATCAAAAACAGGGTCAGGGCAGCGGTTGCCGCGGTAACCGCGCTGCTGCCGAACAGGCGGATCGCAAGAGTGGTGGTCAGAGCACTGGCGGAAAGATTGACGATGTTATTTCCGATCAATATAGTGCTCAGCATTTTTGCGGGATCCGAGATGATTTTTAATACAATTTCGGCCCGGCTGTTTCCTTCTTCAGCCATTGCCTGAATGCGGATCTTTCTTACGGTGGTTAAGGCTGTCTCCGCAGATGAAAAAAAGGAGGAGAGCAGAAGCAGCACGATAAGTGCCGAGAGCTGTATCATAAGTCCGGTTTCCATAATCGATCAGAGGCCTTTCTGGATCATATACTGAATGTCAATAGCTGTCTTTTATGATACAGGAAGGTATTTCAGCGCACAAGTAGCACTTGATGAGCAGATTCTGCTATGGTATAATTCTTTAATCTGAGTCCGTTCTTTTGCGGACAAATCGTAATAAGGAGGGTTAAGCTCATGAAGCATGTGAAGACACTTGCAACACGTAATTTACAGAACTCACTGAAGAAGGGCGGCTGCGGTGAATGCCAGACATCCTGCCAGTCCGCTTGCAAGACAAGCTGTACAGTCGGTAATCAGAGCTGCGAATCCAAGCGCTGAATGCAGACTGGAATAAAGAGGCAATCAGTTGCAGCGGCGTAAGTCGCTGCATTTGTTTTGTGAATATCCCGGAAGTGTGGTTGTCACAGCACCCGGGAATGGAGATTACATGCAGATTTATCAGTATAAAAGTAATGGAATGAATATTCTTCTGGATGTGCCGAGCGGTTCGATCCATATCGTGGACGATCTTGTCTATGATGCGGTGCAGGTCATGCAGGAGACCCGGGATCAGGCGGAGATCCGGAGACGCCTGATGAATGAATACGGGGATGAGTCGGAGATCGAAGAGGCACTTGCCGAGATCGCTGAGCTGAAGGGCAGCGGAGTTCTCTTTACAGAGGAACCCTATGCACCGGCAATTGAGGTTTACGCAAACCGCCCGACGGTTGTGAAGGCGCTCTGTCTTCATATTGCGCATGACTGTAACCTCGCATGTCAGTACTGTTTTGCCGAGGAGGGAGAATACCACGGCAGACGGGCGCTGATGACTCCGGAGATCGGAAAGAAGGCACTCGATTTTCTGGTGGAGAATTCCGGAAGCCGCAGGAATCTTGAAGTCGATTTCTTTGGCGGAGAGCCTCTGATGAACTGGGAGACCGTAAAGGAGATCGTTGCCTACGGACGCGAGCTGGAAAAAACACATCCGAAAAATTTCCGCTTCACCATTACGACAAACGGCGTCCTGTTAAATGATGAGATCATGGAATACTGCAACCGGGAGATGGATAACGTGGTTCTCTCGATCGACGGCAGAAAAGAGGTTCATGACAGAATGCGTCCCTTCCGCAAGGGAGCCGGCAGCTATGATCTGATCCTGCCCAAGTTCCTGAAATTTGCGGAGATGAGACGTGAAAAGGGACTGAAATATTATGTCCGCGGTACGTTTACGCACTGGAATCTTGATTTTTCACAGGATGTGCTGCATCTGGCAGATCTCGGATTTGATCAGATCTCTGTGGAGCCGGTCGTTGCACCGAAGGAGATGTCCTATGCAATTACTCCCGAGGATCTTCCGGTCATCATGGAACAGTATGATATTCTCGCTAAAGAGATGATCCGGCGTGAAAAGGAAGGCAGAGGCTTTAATTTCTTCCACTTTATGATCGATCTTACCGGAGGTCCCTGTGTCTACAAGCGCCTTTCCGGCTGCGGTTCCGGAACGGAATACCTTGCAGTGACACCGTGGGGTGATTTTTATCCCTGCCATCAGTTTGTCGGCATCGATGAGTTCAAGATGGGAGATGTGAACAGCGGAGTTGTGACTCCCGAACTCGTGACAGAGTTTAAGAAGGTCAACGTCTATTCCAAGAAGGCCTGCAGCACCTGCTTTGCAAGATTCTACTGCAGCGGCGGATGTGCGGCAAATTCCTTTAATTTTACGGGCGGCATCAATGATGTCTATGAAATCGGATGTCAGCTGCAGAGAAAGCGCGTTGAGTGCGCGATCATGATCAAAGCTGCACTGGCGGACGAGGACTGAAGCGTCCGGGCAGTTAATAAGGCCTGTTCCGCAATTTAACGGATGATCCTGTGCGGTGCCGGCTGCAATAAGGAAAAGAGGTAGCAGAAAATGAAAAAAACAAGAGCGATCATTGTCACGATTGTGATGCTTGCGCTCACGATCCTCAGTGTCTATACGGCACTGGCGGGTTGGGGAAGCGGCAGAACAGGTGCGATGACCAACATCAAGACCGGTCTGGATCTTTCAGGCGGTGTCTCCATTACCTATGAAGCAGATGCGGCGAATCCGTCCGCGGAGGACATGGATGATACGATCTATAAGCTTCAGCAGCGTGTTTCCCAGTATTCTACGGAAGCACAGGTGTATCAGGAGGGTGACAATCGTATCAACGTCGAGATCCCGGGCGTAAGCAATGCAGATGAGATCCTGGAGGATCTGGGCACACCGGGTTCCCTGTATTTTATTAAGCATCTGGATTCCGACGGTAATGAAAATTACTCCTACAGCAGTGCGACCGGCACATACGCGCTGAACAAGACGATCGAGGAGCTTGAGGAAGCGGGACTGATCGTCTGCAGCGGCAGCGATGTGGTCTCTGCCAAGGCGGGAATTACACAGGATTCGGCTACGGGTGCCAATGAGTATGTTGTTGAGCTTGAGTTCAGCTCAGAGGCAGCATCTTCCTTTGCCGAGGCGACTGCGGAGGCGGTTGCAAACGGCAATGATTCTATCGGTATCTATTACGACAGCACGTTTGTATCTGTGCCGACCGTACAGAGTGAGATCTCTGACGGCAAGGCTGTGATCAACGGCATGGATGATCTGGAAGAGGCAGAGCAGCTGGCATCCTTCATTCGTATCGGTGGTCTGAGCCTCACGCTGAATGAGATCCGTTCCAACGTGGTCGGAGCATCTCTCGGACAGGAGGCTATCCGTACTTCACTGATCGGCGGTGCCATCGGTCTCGTGATCGTCATGATCATTATGATGATCATTTATCTGGTGCCCGGTGTGATCGCATCGTTTGCGCTGATCCTTTATACGGCACTTGAGCTTCTGCTTCTCAATGCTTTTGATCTGACTCTGACCCTTCCGGGAATTGCCGGTATTATTCTTTCTATCGGTATGGCTGTAGACGCGAACGTCATCATCTATGCGAGACTTCGTGAGGAAATCACGGCGGGAACACCGGTCAGATCCGCGATTCAGGCTTCCTTCCACAAGGCAATGTCAGCAATTCTCGACGGAAATATTACGACCCTGATCGCCGCTGCCGTCCTCGGCTGGCTGGGAACCGGCACGATCAAGGGCTTTGCGATGACACTTGCCCTCGGTGTTGCGCTGTCTATGTTCACGGCATGCGTGATCTCCAGAATTCTCGTCAATACGGTATATCATCTTGGTGTACATAATCCGAAGCTCTGGGCAAGACCGAAGAAGGAGGGCACACATAAGTTTGTGAAACTCTTCTCCAGATACGTTGTGATCGCAGTTGTTGTGGTCTGTGTGGGCTGCGGCAGCATGATCTATCACGCGGCAAACGGAGAGAGATCGCTGAACTTCAGTCTTGATTTCCTTGGCGGTACCGCAACTACAGTCGAATTCAATGAGGATTACTCTCTGGCTGAGCTGGATGAACAGGTGAAGCCGGTTGTCATGGAAGTGACCGGAGATGCCGATGTTGCTATGCAGAAGGTTGTCGGAAGTGATCAGGTAATCATTAAGACCAGAACTCTGAACGTAGAAGAGAGAGAAGCACTTTCCGCAAGTCTGATTGAAAACTTTGCCATTGAGTCCGATGCGATCACAGCAGAGAGCATTTCGGCAACGGTCGGCAATGAGATGCGTCATGATGCCATTCTCGCCGTGGTCATTGCGGTCATCCTTATGCTGCTCTATATCTTTATCAGATTTAAGGATCTGCGTTTTGCGACTGCTGCGGTCATCGCTCTGATTCACGACGTACTGATCGTACTTGTGAGTTATGCGATCCTGCGTATTTCCGTAGGTAATTCCTTCATCGCAGTCATGCTGACGATCCTCGGTTATTCTATTAACTCCACGATCGTCATCTTCGACCGTATTCGTGAGAAGCTTCCGTCTCTCTCAAAGGGTTCCTCTCTCGCAGAGCTGGTAGACATCTGTGTTAACCAGACCCTGAGCAGAAGTATTTATACCAATATTACGACCTTTGCATCTATCCTGATGCTGTACATCCTCGGCGTTGCGTCCATCAAGGAGTTTACGCTTCCGATGCTGGTCGGTATTGTGGCGGGTGCTCTGTCATCTGTCTTCCTGACCGGTCCGCTCTGGTTTGTGATGCGCACGCATATCGGAAGAGACAAGAAGGATTACAAGGGATATCTCACAGAGAAGACAGAACAGGCTGCTGCATCCGCTGACGCGGGTAAGGCTTCTGTTGTGCTCGATGATGTGAAGCCCGCTCATAATCCGAATGTCATCCGCAAGAAGAAAAAGAAATAAAGATACATCCTGAAATCAGGAAGCAAAACTGCCGCTGCCGGAAAATTCTCCGGCAGCGGCAGTTTTGTGTTATGATGAGAGCCGTCGGATTGAGTATGGGAAACAGGAGTATATACTTGGAAAAATGGATGGTATACGCCAAGAAGGCGGATTTTTATCAAATTGCGGAAAAATTTCACATCGATCCCGTAACCGCAAGGATCCTCAGAAACAGAGAGGTGATCGGCGATGAGGCGATCAGACGCTACTTAAGCGGGGGAATGGAAGATCTCTATGATCCGTTTCTGATGAAGGATATGGAGAAAGCAGCCGCGATCCTTCACAGAAAAATAGAAGAACAGAAGAGTATTCGCGTGATCGGCGATTATGATATCGACGGCATCATGTCCTCCTATATTCTTAAGAGGGGGCTGACGGAGCTGGGCGGTCATGTGGATCTCAGGATTCCGGACAGGATCCGGGACGGCTACGGCATCAACATCCGTCTTGTAGAGGAAGCTGCTCTTGACGGGATCGATACGATCGTAACCTGTGACAACGGGATCTCTGCGGTGGAACAGATCGATCGTGCAAAGATGCTGGGTATGACGACGATCATCACGGATCACCATGAGGTAAGGGAGATCCCCGATGCGGATGCGGTGGTAAATCCGCATCAGGAGGATGACAGCTATCCCTATAAGAATCTCTGCGGTGCTGCTGTGGCATGGAAGCTCATTAAGGCCATGGGAGGCGATGCGGGGAATGATCTGCTCCAGTATGCTGCCTTTGCCACCGTAGGAGATGTGGTGGATCTGACGGATGAGAACCGGATCATCGTCCGCGAGGGGATCCGTCGTCTGCGTAAGACTACAAATTCCGGGCTGCTCGCTCTCGCGAAATGTACGGGAATGGAGATTTCCGCACTGAATTCTTATCACATCGGCTTTGTACTCGGTCCCTGCTTCAATGCCAGCGGAAGACTGGATACGGCTATGATGGCAGAAAATTTACTGGAGGCTCGGACCGAAGCCGAGGCGGAGCGGATCGCAGCCGAGCTTCATGCCCTGAATGAGCAGAGAAAAGAAATGACAGAAGGCGGAGTTGCGGAGGCAGAGGAGTTTCTTGCAACGGATGATAGAGCGGAAGACCCTGTTTATGTGATCTATCTTCCGGATGTGCACGAGAGTATTGCCGGGATCATCGCCGGACGCATTCGCGAAAAGTATTATCATCCGGTCTTTGTGCTGACAAAAGGGAATGAGGGCGTCAAGGGATCGGGCAGATCGATTCCCGAATACTCTATGTTCAGGGAAATGCAGAAGGCGGAACGATTTCTGGATAAATTCGGCGGGCATCCGATGGCGGCGGGTCTGTCTCTCAGAGAAGAGAATATCGACGCATTCAGGAAGTGTATGAATGAACAATGCACGCTGTCGGGAGAGGATCTTTTACCGAAGATCCATATCGATGTGCCCATGCCCGTGTCCTATGTGACAGAGAGGCTGATCGGAGAACTGGAGGCTCTGGAACCCTTCGGAAAGGAAAACGAGAAGCCTGTTTTCGCGCAGAAGGATCTGGAACTGGAATATCCGATGCTGATCGGAAAAAACAAAAACGTGCTGAAGGCAAAGGTAAGAGGACTTCCGAAACTGGACGGTCTTCCTCTTGAACTTGTCTGCTTTAGAAATGCGGCGGAGCTTATGGAGCGCCTGAAGGAGAATCCGGTTCTGACTTTTACTTATTATCCGGATATCAACATATTTCGGGAACGCAAAAGCCTGCAAATCGTCATCAGCCACTTTCAATAAATCCGCTTTAATGTTATAATTTAGCGTATTGCGAGATATTGAGATCTATCCGGACATTGTTTCGAGATCTGCAGTAATTTCGCGCACGGAAGCTTGAGACGGCTAAGCAGATTTTTTAGAAAAGAGGAAAGCATAATGGCAAAAGCAATCGAAGAATATGTCAGATCCATACCGGACTTCCCGGAAGAAGGTATTATTTTCCGTGATATCACCAGCGTGCTGCAGGATGCGGACGGTCTTCATCTTGCTATCGATGAAATGCAAAAAAAACTGGAAGGACTGGATTTTGATATTATTGCCGGTGCAGAATCCCGCGGCTTTATCTTCGGCTCTGCTCTTGCCTATAATTTAAAGAAGCCCCTGGTGCTGATCAGAAAGAAGGGAAAGCTTCCCTGTGAGACCATTGAGGAGAGCTACGATCTTGAGTACGGACAGGCTACTGTTGAGATTCATACGGATGCCGTGAAACCCGGACAGAAGGTCGTGATCATTGATGATCTGATCGCTACGGGCGGTACTGTTGAGGCGGCATGTAAGCTGGTTGAGCGTCTCGGCGGTGAGGTCGTTAAATTAGTTTTCCTTATGGAACTGGAGGGACTGAAGGGTCGCGAAAAGCTCGCCAAGTATGATGTTGAGAGCGTGATCCGATATCCCGGAAAGTAATAAACGAGGCAGACACAGGCTGACTGTGTCTGCTTCTTCTGTAAGTGAGGGTATGTACCAGGTGTGATTGTTTTGCAGTATCAGCCTGTATTTATCGGATATTTCTGAGAGGCTTTTGTAAAAATACTATACATAAGACCCCGGAGATATTCAGCAGGCAGTGTCTGCATTTCCGAGACAAGAGAAGGGAGGAGGATCTATGGCGGACGTAAGGGAAAAGGTGGATTTCGGTCTGAACAGCTACGACCGATCTTTTGACAGCAAGAAGCATGTGCAGCTGGAGAGGCCGGCGGATTTTACTCCTCCGGAAGAATTGTATAAAGAACTGGAAAAGCGGGTTCTGAAATATCATCCCTCCGATGATATGACCATGATCGAGCGCGCCTATAAGCGTGCATTTGAGGCGCACGGAGATCAAAAGAGAAAATCAGGAGAGCCTTATATTATCCATCCGATCTGCGTCGGCATCATTCTGGCGGATCTGGAGATGGATAAGGAGACCATTGCCGCCGGCATCATGCACGATGTGGTGGAGGACACTGCAGCCACGACAGAGGATATTGAGGCGGAATTCGGCAAGGAGGTCGCGCTTCTTGTAGACGGCGTCACAAAGCTCGGTCAGATCGACTATAAGGTTGAGAAGGTAGAAATTCAGGCTGAGAATCTGCGCAAGATGTTCCTTGCGATGGCAAAGGACATCCGTGTCATTATTATTAAGCTGGCCGACCGTCTTCACAATATGCGCACGCTTCAGTACATGCGTCCGGAGAAACAGCAGGAGAAGGCGCATGAGACCATGGATATCTATGCGCCGCTCGCGCAGCGGCTCGGTATTTCCCGTATCAAGGTCGAGCTGGATGATCTGGCGCTGAAGTACTGGAAACCGGAGGTCTATGAGGATCTTGTCAATAAGGTCAATTCCAAAAAGACGGAGCGGGAGGATTTTGTAGACGGAATCGTTTCGGAGTGCCGCGCGCACATGGAGAATGCGGACATCAAGGCGCAGGTAAGCGGCAGGGTCAAGCATTTCTTCTCGATCTACAAGAAGATGGTCACCCAGGATAAAACACTGGATGAGATCTATGATCTCTTTGCGATCCGGATCATTGTTGATACTGTTCAGGACTGTTATGCGGCACTCGGCATCATTCACGAGATGTATAAGCCGATTCCGGGGCGGTTTAAGGACTATATCGCCATGCCGAAGCAGAATATGTATCAGTCTCTTCATACCACGCTGATCGGTCCGGGCGGTACGCCCTTTGAGATCCAGATCAGAACGTTCGAGATGCACCGCATTGCTGAATACGGTATTGCGGCGCACTGGAAGTATAAGGAAGTCTCCACAGGGCATTCCGTGACGGGAGATCAGGAGGAGACAAAGCTTGCCTGGCTGCGACAGATTCTGGAATGGCAGCAGGATTCCTCTGACAATAAGGAATTTATGTCTCTTCTGAAGTCTGATCTCGATCTGTTTGCAGAGAACGTTTACTGCTTCTCTCCGGACGGCGATGTGAAGGTGCTTCCGAACGGCTCATGTCCCATCGACTTTGCCTACTATGTACACTCTGCGGTGGGCAATCGCATGGTGGGCGCGCGTGTCAACGGCCGTCTTGTACCGATCGAATACAAGTTAAAGAACGGTGACCGCGTAGAGATCGTCACATCCCAGAATTCCAAGGGACCGAGCCGCGACTGGCTGAATGTCGTAAAGAGTACTCAGGCAAAGAATAAGATCAATCAGTGGTTCCGCAAGCAGCTCAAGAGCGAGAATATCGAACACGGCAGAGAGCTGCTCTCAACAAATGCAAAAACAAAGGGCTATCAGATCTCCGATCTCTTAAAGTCTGCGTATATGGAAGCTGTTATGCGTAAATACGGCTTCAGGGACTGGGATTCCGTGCTTGCCTCCATCGGTCACGGCGGACTCAAGGAGGGACAGGTCCTCAACAAGCTGATCGACGGCTACGAGAAGGATCATAAGAAGAAAGTCACGGACGAGGAGGTTCTGAAGGCGGCAGCGGAAAATATGGAAAAGCTGCCTCTTGTTCATGAGAAGACCCATAAGGGCGGCATCATGGTGAAGGGCATCCATGATGTTGCGGTCCATTTTGCAAAATGCTGCAGTCCGATCCCCGGTGACGAGATCGTCGGCTTTATTACCAGAGGCCGCGGAGTTACGATTCACCGTACGGACTGCGTCAATGTTGTGCATATGTCCGATAGTGACAGAACCCGTCTTATTGAGGCGGAATGGCAGCTTCCGGACGAAGAAAAAGCGCAGGATACCTATGCTGCAGAGATCTATGTCTATGCGGAGAACAGGACCGGTCTTCTTGTGGATATTTCCAGACTCTTTACGGAGCGCAAGATCGATATCAATACGCTGTCGAGCCGCACGAATAAACAGGGAACAGCGACATTGGAGATCACCTTCCACGTGCATTCGGTCGAGGAGCTGAACGGATTGATCCGGGATATTCGCAAGATAGACAGCATTCTTGATATTGAGAGAAAGACAGGCTGATTATGGAATACAGTTATAAGATGGAGCAGTTTGTGGTGGGACCCATTCAAACGAACTGCTATATGGTGATCAATGAGACGGCTGCGGAAGCTGTGATTATTGATCCGGGCGAGGAGGCAAAGCGCCTTGCGGAAGAGATCCGGAAACAGGATGTCAGACCCGTCGCTATCCTTCTTACCCACGGACACAACGATCATATTGACGGCGTCAACGGACTGGTGGAGGAATTTCCGGATCTGAAGGTCTACATCAGCAAGGCGGAGGAGCCGATGGTTCTGGACGGCAGACTTGGCGGATTCGGAGATACCGGGTATCGCATTCATCCCGATTATTATGTGGAAGACGGAGAGACGCTTTCCCTCTCGGGTCTTTCCTACCGGGTGATTTCTTCTCCCGGTCACACTGCGGGCAGTGTCTGTTATTATCTCGAGGATCAGAAGATCCTCTTTGCCGGAGACACGCTTTTCTATGAGAGCTACGGGAGATTCGATCTGCCCACCGGTTCCAGAACAGAACTGGCGCATTCTCTTAAGAAACTGCTCACAGAGCTTCCGGGCGAGGTACGGGTTTTCCCGGGGCACGGAGGCAGCACAACCATTGCTCATGAAAAGCAGGTAGAAGGATTCTGAATTTGAATATTGGCATTCAGGTAGATAAAAATGATTTTTTGTATGACATTCATTCGCTGGTGAAGAGCTTCTTCCCTGAGGATGAGGTCAGTATTTACACGGACGGCGACACAGAAAAATGTGAAGCCGTCCGCGACTTGTGCATAAGGGTGGAAATTCCGGAGTATACAAACCGGAAGGACACGAAGGATTCTCTGAAGCGCAGCATCTATGAGATGCTCTCGGATCTGACCGGGCAGCAGCTGCCGTGGGGAACACTTTCCGGAATCCGGCCCACGAAGATCCCGATGAAAATGATGGAAGAGGGAAAATCATCGGAAGAGATCCGCTCCTATCTGAGAGAAAATTATTACACCTCAGATGAGAAGATCACGCTTGCGGAGACTGTCGCGAGAAATGAACGTGCCCTGATCGCACCGCTCGGTCTCACGGAGGACTCCTACAGCCTGTATCAGAATATTCCGTTCTGTCCCTCGATCTGTCTCTATTGTACTTTTTCCTCAAGCCCCGTATCCGCGTGGAAGAAGCAGGTGGATACCTATCTTGAGACACTGGTGCGGGAAATGGAGCGGGATCTGAGTGAGAGCGGGATCCGCCGGGATCCGACTACCTGGTATATCGGAGGCGGCACACCGACATCCGTATCTGCGGAGCAGCTGGACTATCTGCTCACGGAAACAAAAAAACTGTATGATTTTTCCAACCTTCGCGAGTTTACGGTTGAGGCGGGAAGACCGGATTCGATCACAGAGGAGAAGCTTGCGGTTCTGAAGAAGCACAATGTGACACGTATCTCCGTGAATCCTCAGACTATGAATCAGGAAACGCTGGATTTTATCGGAAGGCATCATACCGTTGAGGACACAGAGCGCGCCTTCCGCATGGCGAGAGATGCGGGTTTTGACAATATCAACATGGATATGATCCTCGGTCTTCCCGGAGAGGGAGAGAGGGAGATCAGGCACACACTCGATGCCATACGTGATATGAATCCCGACTCGCTGACAGTTCATTCACTTGCGGTCAAGCGTGCATCGCGTCTCACAAGGGAGATTCGTGAGGACCGCATGGCGGATGCGGGAGCGGATTACGGCAGCTTCGGCGGACGAGCCTTCGAAAATGATCAGCATATCATGGATCTTGCCTCTCAGACTGCCTATGATCTCGGCATGGAGCCGTATTATCTTTACAGGCAGAAGAACATGAAGGGAAATCTGGAGAATACCGGATTTGCAAGACCCGGCAAGGCCTGTCTGTATAATATCCTGATCATGGAGGAGCTTCAGTCGATTCGTGCCTACGGATCCGGCGCATCCACAAAATTTGTAACGGCGGACGGAAAAATTACCCGTCAGATCAACCCGAAAGATGTGAAAACCTACCTTGAACGGAATGGGGCATCATGCTAAGATGAAACAGTATGTCCGGGTGTCGTGATCAGAGAAAGAAAGCTCATTCACGGAAGGCCCCGGTCAGAGTTTATGTTCAGAAACTAAGAAAGGACGGGCGGTGTCTGCATTTTTACGAGACGCTGCGAATAAGAGTATGGCACTTACAAAGAAGCCGGTAAACGGCATGAAGGATATTCTTCCGGAGGAGATGGCGATCCGGAATTACGTCATCCAACTGATTCGTGAGACCTATGCGGGATTCGGATTTTCTTCCATCGATACACCGATCGTTGAGCACATTGAAAATCTGCTCTCCAAGCAGGGCGGTGAGAATGAGAAGCTGATCTTCAAGGTATTAAAGAGAGGAGAAAAGCTGGATCTGTCCAAGCCTACTACAGAAGAGGCAGTGACAGACTGCGGTCTGAGATATGATCTGACGCTGCCGCTCTCCAGATATTACTCCAATCATTCCAATGAACTGCCGTCTCCGTTTAAGGCACTGCAGATCGGAAATGTTTTCCGTGCAGACCGCCCGCAGAGAGGCCGCTACCGTCAGTTCACACAGTGTGATATCGATATTCTGGGCGATCCCGGATATCTCGCCGAGATCGAGCTGATTTTGGCAACCACGACTGTACTCGGCAAGCTGGATTTCCATAATTTCACGATCCGCATCAATGACAGACAGATCCTGAAAGCCATGGCCGCAAAGGCGGGATTTGCCGAGGCGGATTATGATAAGGTGTTTATCATCCTTGACAAAATGGACAAGATCGGCTGGGACGGCGTGAGAGCGGAGCTTGAGGAGGCGTACTCCAAAGAGCTGGCGGATGCTTATCTTTCACAGTTCAGCACGGAAGAGACAGAGGGTCTTACCGAGAACGATCTTGCTATCATGAATGAGGTCGGCTCCACGCTTCCGGTGATCATCAATACCGTGGACGCTGTCAAAACAGCAGACTTCAAGGTTAAGTTCGATCCGACTCTTGTGCGCGGCATGAGCTACTACACAGGTCCGATCTTCGAAATTTCTATGGATGAATTCGGCGGTTCTGTAGGCGGCGGCGGACGCTACGATGAAATGATCGGCAAGTTTACCGGCCAGTCCACACCGGCAGTCGGTTTCTCCATCGGATTTGAGCGAATCATTATGCTCCTTATGGAGCGCGGCATGCGCGTTCCGGGCGCAAATGAAAAAACAGCCTTCCTGGTCGAAAAGAACATGGATCCGGAAAAGCTGGCAGATATTTTCCGTGAGGCGGTTGCTATGAGAGCGGAGGGCAGAACAGTGGATATCTCCCTTATGAAAAAGAACAAGAAGTTCCAGAAACAGCAGCTTACCGATACCGGTTATACGGAAATCAGGGAATTCTTTAATCGCTGAAGTTTTTGTTTCGATATAAGGAGGAAATCAATGGCTGAATCAATGAAGGGCCTGAAGCGCACAATGAGATGCGCAGAGGTTACGGAGGCTGATCTTGGCAAAACCGTAACTCTTATGGGCTGGGTAGCAAAGTGCAGAAATAAGGGCGGTATCATCTTTGTGGATCTGCGTGACAGAAGCGGCATTATTCAGGTCGTTACCGAGTCAGAGGGCGCAGATGAGAGATGGGGAAGCCTTAAGACTGAATCTACGATCGCTGTCACAGGTAAGGTTGCAAAGCGCGGCGGCGCCGTCAATCCGAATCTGAAGACAGGAACGATCGAAATTATTCCGGAATCTCTCCGCGTTTTAAGTGTCTCTCAGACACCTCCGTTCCTGGTACAGGACGGTATTGATACGAGAGAAGACCTGAGACTGAAATACAGATATCTGGATCTGCGTCGTCCGGAGCTGCAGAAGAAGATCATGTTCCGCAGCCGGATCGTTGAGCTTGTTCGTACATTCCTGAAAAATGAGGGCTTCCTTGACATTGAGACACCCTGTCTCATCGGAAGTACTCCGGAGGGAGCGAGAGATTATCTGGTTCCGAGCCGTGTTCATCCGGGGAGCTTCTATGCTCTTCCCCAGAGTCCGCAGCTCTTCAAGCAGCTGCTCATGTGCTCCGGCTTTGACCGCTATTATCAGATTGCACGCTGCTTCCGCGATGAAGATCTGCGTGCCGACAGACAGCCGGAATTCACGCAGATCGATATGGAGCTCTCCTTTGTAGATCAGGAAGATGTTCTGGATGTCAACACCAGACTCCTCGCAGAGGTTCTGAATTCCCTTATCCCCGTTTATGATGAACTCGGTATGTCTGCGGAGCTGCGCGATGGCGTGGCAAAGGCTGCAGCGGAGGTTTCCGAAAACGGAATTGAGCGCATGACATGGCAGGATGCCATGAATTTCTACGGCTCCGACAAGCCGGATCTTCGTTTTGATATGAAGATCACGGATGTGACCGAGAGCGTTCGCGGCTGCGGATTTGCGGTATTTACCGGTGCCATTGAAAATGGCGGCATGGTCCGCGGCATCAATGCCAAGGGTCAGGGAGATATGCCCAGAAAGAAGATCGATAAGCTCACTGAGGTTGCAAAGACCTACGGAGCGAAGGGTCTGGCATATATTCAGCTGAAGAGTGACGGTTCTGTGAAGTCCTCCTTCTCCAAGTTTATGTCTGATGAGGAAATGCAGACACTGATCGCGAAGATGAACGGAGAGAAGGGCGATCTGCTTCTTTTTGCTGCGGATAAATTCCGTGTTGTATGTGCATCCTTGGGAGCACTGCGTCTCTTCCTCGGAGAAGAGATGGGTCTTATCGATCACAATGAATTCCGTTTTGTATGGATCACAGACTTCCCGCTTCTCGAATGGTCCGATGAGGAGAACCGCTTCATGGCGATGCATCATCCGTTTACAATGCCGAATGAGGACGACTGGGCAAAGATCGACAGTGATCCGGGCTCTGTCCGCGCAGAGGCATATGATATTGTTCTGAACGGCTGTGAGCTGGGCGGCGGCTCTATCAGAATTCACCAGGATGATGTTCAGGAAAAAATGCTTGAGGTACTTGGCTTTACACCGGAGAGAGCAGAGGAGCAGTTCGGCTTCCTGCTTCGCGCATTCAAGTACGGCGTTCCGCCCCATGCAGGTCTTGCCTACGGCCTTGACCGTATGGTAATGCTGCTTTCCGGCTCCGATTCCATCCGTGAAGTAATTGCCTTCCCGAAGGTAAAGGATGCATCGGATCTTATGATCAATGCTCCGGGACCGGTTGAGGACAAGCAGTTAACAGAGCTCAGTATTGCAGTCAGCATTGCTGAGGAGGAAGAGAATTCCGGGGAAGAGGAATAATACTATTTTAAAATTGTAACGTATAAAAAAAACACCGGAGCTGCGGCTCCGGTGTTT
>JAUNAN010000025.1 GCA_030527595.1 Lachnospiraceae bacterium
CGGGGGATTGCTTGCTTTCCGTTTTCCCCTGCACCATTTCAAGATTGGCGATGCGGGGGATTGCTCGTTTCCTGCTTTCCCCTGCACCTTTTCATGATAGGTTGTACGGGAGTTAATATGTTAACCAGGTACAACCGAACAGAACACATTATAATACAGCCCGACCGGAATTTCTTCCGGTCGGGCTGTATTCGATAAGATATTGCTATATTTTTCTGTAAGATATCCGTATTTCAAGCATTCATGCATAGGTATATATCATTTTCTTCCAAATCATTCATGCCTGCACCACAAAGTATGTCATTCACCGCTTACGTCGTAAGAAGCTTCTCCACCATTTCCGGCGTATAGACGACTCCCGGAACTCCCTGTGTCTCAATGCGATAGAGGGCATTTGCGGCAAGATGCTCCGCTGCCTGCTCCAGATCACGAACACCGGGCTGATCGGCAAACTTTTCAACAACTGTGGACACGGCATCTGCCGGAATCACACATTCCTCTTTTCGCATACCCATGCGCTTCAGAATCTTCGGAAGTGAGAATTCAGTAAAGATCACCTTCTTCTCCTCGGGCGTGTAGTCGGGGATGTCAATGACGGCAAAGCGCGTCATCAGAGGCTCGCTGATCTTTGACTTGTCATTGGCTGTTGCGATCGGATAGACACCGCCTGTCGGGATCGTGCACTCGATATAATTGTCCGTATATCCCAGGTTGTCAAGAAGCGTCAGCAGCGCATCCGCGGGATTACCGCCGTTCATGCCGTTCATGTCAGCCTTATCCAGCTCATTGATGATAAATACCAGATTGGAGGTCCCTGCCTGGGAGAACGCTTCCATGATCCGTCCGGGCTTTGCGTTGACATAAATTCTCGGGCTTCCCGTCAGTGCCTCGGAATTGCGGATCGTGCTCATATCAAGAGAAGTCCAGGGCAGCTTAAGAATACGTGCAACCGCATAGGCGATCTGAGACTTTCCGACACCGGCAGGTCCCGCCAGAAGGAGGCCATAAGCCGGCAGCGTATGTGTTCTGTTGATCTGAATGATGGTCTCAATGACACGCTGCTTCACCTTCTCCAGACCGTACAGCTCCTCATCCAGAATCCTGCGCGCCTCAACGGGATCAATGGATTCAAAATAGGATCCCTTCCACTGGATATTCAGCATCATGGAGAGAGCACGCTGTGCATGTCTCCGCTCTTCCGGACTAACTGTTCCGGACTTGATGAGCATGACATTTCTGTGCGCCCAGCTGCTGACATTTGCGGGAAGCGCATCGCCGGCACATGCCAGAAAATCCTCCAGGCGCTTCATGCTGGTAAGCATGATTTCTTCATTTTCATCGATCTCCGCATCGTCGTCCTCCGACATTTCCTCCGGAGTCCGGCTTGCGAGAAGTCGCATGATCACCATCTGAATAAAAGGGTCGTCCGGTGCGAGGACAAAGCCTTCTTTTCTGGGTGTGATCGCGTGGATCCGGTAAATGGAATAACAGCCGTTTTCGCATTTTCCGGAAAGGCGGACCGTGATCCCGTTCTCCCCGATCCATTCATAGAACCGCAGAAATCTTCGATCGATCTTCAGCACATCCTCCTTTATCTCTTTACCATCCGTCAGAACGGCAAAGGTCGTGGATCTGTGGGGATTGCTGAAATGACCGTGCACATGATGCTTCAGCACGCCCTTTGTATCTGCCAGCACAAGAAAGGGATGCGCGGCATCCGCAATCTCGGCATCAGAGGCAAACAGTTCGTAGGTCACTTCATTCTGCAGACTGCCGGGTGCCTTTCCGACAGCGGTTTCCGGGTTTTTCTTAAAATCAAATACACGGCTTGCACTGCCCTGTTCTGCCATAAATATTTTCTCCCTGAATTGATTTTTCTAACATGTGTGATCGTGATAACTATCCAGCCGGATAAGCAGTATATTCCATTCCGGCGTCTCTGTCTGCTGCAGAGGCGTCATTGCGATAACTATCATACTGGATAAGCAGTGTATTCCGCAAGCAGACGTTCTCTCTTACACGCAGACAGCGGAACACCTCTCCGGTATCCCGCTGCTGAAAGAATATGCTTTTTACAGAGTCGGCTGCTTCACTTCCATCGGAATATCCTCCCGCATCTCATCGGAAAGTATATCCAGCACGTGGTGGAACTGTGCCCATTCCTCATCTGTCATTCTCTTTCTGACGCGCTCCATCACGCCGTCCACATAGCTTCCGCTGATATTGGCATAATCGATATAGCGCTGGGTGACCTCTAGATAATACTCCCTGCGGTCTCTCGTGGACTGCACCTTACGGAGATATCCCTTGCGGATCAGATTATTGACCTTATACGCCGCATTTGGTGAGGACATCCGAAGAAACTGTGCAAATGCATTGATCGTCGGTCTGCCCATCGCATAGATTACCTCCATACAGAAGGACTCTACAGTAGTCAGTGTTGCTTCCCTATTCTCAAAGTTCGGAAAAATCTCCCTGTAAAAATGCATTTTGAATTGCGCATATACTTTTCCGAATAACTCTTCTGTCTTATCCAAGGTGTCCTCCATTCCGCGTCCGGTCACAATTCTCCGCTTTCATCGCTGGGCTGTTCTCCAGCCATCATTTTTATGCTCCCGGTTCTTACCTTCCGCACTTTCCCGACCGATGCATACATCGCTCCGTCCTCTACGGCACTCAGTATTTACCTTCCGCACTTTCGCGACAGGTACGTGCATCGCTCCGTCCTCTACGGCAGTCGCTATACGATCCTGTTCTTCTTCTCTCCGTTCAAAAATGCCTGTATATTATCGTAAGTGATCTGAGCATCCCGCTCTCTTGCCTCAACGGAGGCCCAGGCATTATGCGGGGTAATGATCAGTTTTGAGCTGTCCGTGATCCCGAGCAGCGGATTGTCCTCACTCATGGGCTCCTTTTCCAGCACATCCAGCCCCGCAGCCAGAATCTTTTCATTCTGCAGTGCTTGATACAGTGCCTGCTGATCCACCACCGATCCCCGGGCAACATTGATCAGAATCGCTGTTCTTTTCATTTTTTCAAACGCATCATCGCTAAACAGATGGAACGTTTTCTCATTTAACGGACAGTGAACCGAGATCAGATCCGAGCGCTTCAGCAGCTCCTCAAAGCTCACCTGCTCATATCCGGCATTGGTGTTGCGGCCGCTCGTGGAGGTGTAAATAACTTCACAGCCGAATACCTCCGCGATCTGCGCAACCCTGCGTCCGATTTCTCCCAAGCCCACAATACCCCAGGTCTTGCCGCTGATTTCGGTAATGGGCAGATCGTAGTAGCAAAAGCTTTCACTTTTGCAGAAAGCACCGGACTTGACATACCGATCATAGAAGGGAAGTCTCGCCAGAAGGCTGAGCGCAAGGGCAAAGGTGTGCTGCGCCACCGCATCCGTGGAATAGTGGCCTGCATTGACAACGGCAATTCCATGCTCCTTACAGTATGCGGTATCGATGTTGTCAAAGCCTGTCGCCATCTCGCAGATCAGCTTTACGTGCTCTGCCTGCTGCAGGATCTCTGCCGTCAGCTTCGACTTGTTTACCATCACAATGTCGGCATCTGCGATCCTCTCCACAGTCTTCTCCGCATCCGCAACATCGTAACAGGTAAAATCACCGAAGTCCCGAAAGCGCTCCAGAGAAATATCCGTTCCCACACTCCTGCCTTCCAGATATACCAGTTTCATTCCGTTCCCCCTTTTCAGGCTGCCGTTAAAACCTCCGTTCAAACAGCATATATATAGCTACTATATCACAGTTTTTCGATTTTTCGTGGTCTTTTCCCCGTGAATCGCCTGTTTCCGAATAAAATATCTTCTCTTCCATTCATTTCTCCCCTTCCCGCCTCCCCTCTTTGCCTCCCCTTCCCGTCTGACTCACCGGTAAAGCTGAAAAGAGCCGGCGGATCCTGAATTTCAGGACCCGCCGGCAATAAGGGAATAAAAGGGTTAATGAATCTGGCAGTTTTAATGCTCCGGGCTGCTGATCGCAAAGGAGATCTCCGCGCTGACGGCGAGCTCTCCGTCCACTCTCGCTTCCGCAATACCGAAGCCGATGGGTCCGCGGCGCTTTGTCAGCTCACAGTGCAGGGTAAGCACATCCCCCGGGACCACCTGTCTCTTGAATCTGGCGTTCTTCACACCTCCGAAAAATGCAAGCTTTCCTTCATTTTCCGGCTCTGTCAGAAGCGCGATCGCCCCTGTCTGTGCCAGGGCTTCCAAAATCAGGACGCCCGGCATCACGTGATATTCCGGGAAATGCCCCTGAAAATGAGGCTCGTTCACTGTCACGCATTTCACTGCATCGGCAAACTTTCCCGGGACGCACTCCGTCACCTTATCAATAAGCAGAAAGGGCGGCCGATGCGGCAGGATTTTCTCTATCTCATTGGATGATAATGTCATAGTCTGTCTCCTTATCTCTCCGGCGCATCAGATGAGATTCTAATCGTATGTCTCCTCATCTCTCCGGCGCACATCAGACAAGATTCTAATTCTCTCCGACGCACATCAGATGAAAATCTGATTGTCCGTCTCCTTCACTTCTCCGGTGCGCCGAACAGAAGGGATGCATTGTGGCCTCCAAAGCCAAGGGAATTGGACAATGCATAGCGCATTTTATGTGTATATCCCCTGTTCGGGACGATATCAAGGTCACATTCCGGATCCGGAACCTCATAGCCGACTGTAGGAGGAACAAACTGATTCTCCAGAGCCAGTACGGTGATGACCGCTTCCACGGCACCGCTGGCCCCCAAAAGATGCCCGGTCATAGACTTTGTGGAGCTTACCTTCAGGCGGTCGGCATCCTCACCGAAGGCAAGGCGGACGGCACGCGTCTCACCCGCATCATTCAGCTTCGTTGAGGTGCCGTGCGCATTGATGTAATCAACCTGATCCGCAGCGATCCCCGCATCATCGACTGCCTGCTTCATGCATGCCGCCGCCCATTTTCCGGTAGGATCCGGAGCAGTGATGTGATGCGCATCGCAGTTCGTGCCGTAGCCTGCGATCTCGCCGTAGATATGGGCGCCTCTTGACAGAGCATGCTCATATTCCTCGAGAACGAGGACCGCAGCCCCCTCACCCATGACAAAACCGGACCTCTCCGCATCGAAGGGAATCGAGGCGCGTTTCGGATCCGCCGCCTTGCAAAGTGCCTTCATGGAGGTAAAACCGCCGATACTTAAAGGGGTGATCGCCGCCTCCGTGCCGCCTGCGAGCATGACATCTCCGTAGCCGTCCCGAATGTGGCGGAATGCATCACCGATGCCGTTTGCGGAGCTTGCACAGGCTGTCACTGTACAGCCCGTCATGCCGTGAAGCGAAAAGCGGATCGCAAGATGTCCCGCTGACATATTGCTGATCGCCATGGGGATAAAGTTCGGGGAGACACGGTCAAAGCCCTTGGAGAGCCCCTTCGTCTGTTCATTCTCGATGGAGCCGATCCCGCCGATTCCGCTGGAAAGAATGATCCCCCATCTCTCATGAGATTCCTCAATCTCACCGAGACCGGAATCCGCCCATGCCTGCTCTGCCGCACAGATGGCAAAGGCCGTTCCTCGATCCATTCTCCGAAGTTCCGTCGGCGTAATATACTGCTCAAAATCTGGATTTTTTACCTCAGCTGCAAGCGTGACCTTTCTTCCTGACGCATCATAATTCGTGATCGGTGCGATTCCGCACCTTCCCTCTTCCACACTTGCCCAGACTTCGTCAATATGATTTCCGATCGGGCACATGATTCCAAGTCCCGTGACCGCAACTCTTCTCTTCATTTCCGATTTCCTCATTTTATAAATAAAAACACCGTCAGACTGCCATTCCGCCGTCTATCGCCAGCACCTGACCGGTCACATAGGAGGCACCTTCCGAGGCAAAAAACGCAATTGCCTCTGCCACATCCTCCGCCGTTCCGATCCTGCCCGCAGGGATCCCCGCCTCCATTTCCGCATATACGGAATCCGGAAGCTGTTTTGTCATTTCCGTAGCAATCATTCCTGGGGCAACCGCATTCACAGTGATGTTCTTTGCAGCCAGCTCTTTAGCAAGAGACTTCGTCATGCCGATGACGCCTGCCTTGGACGCCGCATAGTTGACCTGACCGGCATTTCCCCTGAGACCGACAATGCTGCTGACATTGATGATCCGTCCGTATTTTGCGCGGAGCATAAGCTTCGCCGCCTTTTTCATGCACAGGAAGGAGCCGAACAGGTTCGTGTCAATGACGGATAAAAAGTCCTCCTCCTTCATGCGCAGGATCAGTCCGTCCTTTGTAATACCGGCGTTGTTTACAAGCACCGTGAGTGTTCCGAGCTTTTCCGTGACCTCATCAAACATCCGGTCGATCTCCCGGGAATCGGCAATATCCGCCTGCACGGTGACTGCCTGTACACCCTTTGCTCTGCAGAGCTCCGCTGTTTCCAGGGCGCCCTCTAAGGAATGTCCGTAATGAACGGCGACATCAAAGCCCGCTTCCGCAAGACGGATCGCTGCCGCACGGCCGATCCCTCTTCCGGCTCCCGTTACCAGTGCTGTTCTGTTTCCTGCACTCATCCTATTCTCCCTCTGCCTGTTTTCTCTATCGTACATCCGCTTCCGGATCTCAGCCGAGACTATCCAGATCCCCGGCCTCATCAATGGTGAAGGCCGCGCCGCTGACCGTGTGCTTCACAAATCCTGTCAGTGCCTTCCCCGGTCCTACCTCGATGTAGCGTTCAACACCTGCCTGCTCCAGAAAATGCAGTGTCTGCGTCATTCTGACCGGCTCCTTCACCTGACGGACCAGCAGCCCGGCCGTGGTCTCATTTTCCGCTTTCGTCCTTCCGACCGCGTTAAAAACGACCGGTGTTTTCATTTCTCCGAAGGTGACAGTCGGAAAATAAGAGGCAAGTGCCTCTGATGCCGGCTCCATGAACGGCGTATGAAAGGCGGAGCTGACCTTCAGATCCATGCAGCGTCTCGCTCCCCTGTCCTTTGCCAGGAGCTTTGCGCTCTCCACCGCGTTCCTGAGCCCCGAGATCACCGTCTGTCCCTTCGCATTATAATTGGAAATAAAAACCGGCTCTCCCGATTCCCGGGCAGCTCTCTCCACGATCTCCTCCGTGTCCTCCTCAGTCAGACCGAGAATTGCACACATCTTTGTCTCAAGCCCCTGACCTGCCTGCGCCATGGCGGCACCGCGGAAGGCGGTCGTGCGGATCAGCGTATCGAGATCCAGCACACCCGCAGCATAGAGCGCACTGTACTCACCGAGAGAAAGACCTGCGGCATAGTCGGGAGTGATCCCTTTTTTCTTTAAGATCTCAAAGACTCCTGCCGCAAATGCCGCCAGTATGCTCTGTGTATATTCAGTCCTTGAGAGCTCATCCGCACTGCCCTCAAACATCATCGTCTTCAGTTCAAAATCGACCAGCTCATCTGCCCTGTCGATGACGGCGGCAAATTCCGGATATGCCTCATAGAAGGATCTTCCCATTCCGGGCTTCTGACTTCCCTGTCCCGCAAAAAGAATTGCTGTTTTCATATTTGATTTCCTTTTATCAACCGGACTTTTCTGCTTTCACAAGGCAGTCCCCTTGCAAGAGCGCCGTCTGTACTCTTAATTCACTGCAAGCGCTGCGGCAAATCCTGCCGTTCTGCTGCAGATCGCTTCCGCATCTTCGCACATCTTCTCAATGATCTCCGAAGCCGGTCTGACCTCCTTCAGCTGTCCGCAGACCTGACCCGCCATCAGAGAACCGGTCAGGGTATCGCCCTCAAAGACCGCACGTCTTAAGGATCCGAGCGTCAGCTTCTCCAGCTCCATGCGCTCTGCACCCTCACGCTCCAGCTTCTGATATTCCCGCGCCATCTGATTTTTGATGATGCGCACCGGAGCATCGACAGACCTTCCCGTGACCATCGTGCTGTTGTCCTTTGCCTTGATCAGTGCTTCCTTATAGTTTTCGTGGATCGGGCACTCGGCGCTCACAAGAAGAGACGTTCCGATCTGTGCCCCGCAGGCTCCCAGAACAAAGGCCGCCGCAAGCTGCCTTCCGTCTGCAATACCTCCCGCGGCAATGACCGGGATCCTAAGAGAGTCGACCATCTGGGGAAGAAGCGTCATCGTCGTCATCTCGCCGACATGTCCTCCGCTCTCTGTTCCTTCCGCAATGATCATATCAGCGCCTGCTCTCTCGAGGCGTCTTGCCAGAGCGACGGAGGCGCTGACCGGAATGACACGAATGCCTGCCTCCTTCCACTTGTCCAGATATTTTCCCGGATTTCCCGCTCCGGTAGTGACAACAGGAACATGCTCGCGGGCAACCAGGTCAGCCATCTCCTCCGTATCCGGATTCATGAGCATCAGGTTGACACCAAAGGGTCTGTCTGTCTTCGATCTCAAAACAGCGATCTCCTCCTCCAGTCTCTCCGCATTCATGCCGCCGGAACCGATCACGCCCAGAGCTCCCGCCTCGGAGCAGGCCGCTGCAAAGGCTCCCGTTGCGATATTTGCCATACCGCCCTGAATGATCGGATAGCGGATATTCAGAAGTTCCTGTAACAATTTCATGAGACTTTCTCTCCTTTTTCGTCTATTTCAAATGCACACACCGCTGCTCTCCTACAGCTCCAGATAAGCGGACCCCCAGGTCAGTCCCGCACCGAAGCCGACACAGAAGATCCTGCTTCCCGCTTTCAGCAGGCCCTGTTCCTTCATTTCCGCAAGGGCAAGCGGAATACTTGCCGCCGAGGTATTCCCGTATCGGGAAAGATTGCGGAAAAACTTCTCGTAGGGAAGTCCCAGTTCGTTTCTGACATGTTCGATAATGCGCTCATTTGCCTGGTGGCAGACGATATGATCGATCTCTTCCACCGAGACACCGCTTCTTTCCTCCAGGAGCTTCAGCTCCTCAGGAATGATCCTCACGGCAAAGCGGAAGACCCGTCTGCCCTCCATAGAGAGTTTTTCTCCGTAGCGTGCCGTGATCGCGCGTCCGTCTCCGTCCGCACCGAGGTGAAAGAACGAGCTGCAGGCTTCGGAAAGTGTGATGACGGCAGCTCCCGCCCCGTCTCCGAAGAGAACACAGGTCGTCCGGTCCTCCATATCAAGGAGCCGGGACAGTTCTTCCGTCCCGATCACGAGCGCATAGCGGATACCGATATCCCGCATGAGCGCTGCCGCTGTCTCCAATCCGTAAATGAAACCGGAGCAGGCAGCATTCAGATCCATAGCCGGAATTCCCCGCGGAAGCCCGATCCGCTCCTGTACCAGACAGGAAACAGAGGGTACCGTGTGATCCGGTGATGTTGTTGCGGTGATCAGAAGTCCGATCTCCTCTTTCTTCACCCCCGCGTCCGCAATTGCGGCGAGTGCCGCATCCGCAGCCAGAGTCGTGTCACACTCATCCCCGGAGGTGAATCTGCGCGCGCAGATGCCCGTTCTCGTGCGGATCCACTCATCGCTGGTATCCGTGAGACGGCTCATATCTTCATTGGTGATGCGCTTTTTCGGAAGCGCCTTTCCCAGTCCGAGAAGCTTTACTCCCGGCCTTGCTTCAGTCTGCATGTTCTGTCAGCCTCTCAAAATTTCTATATTTCAGGTATCGCATTTCCGTCAGCTGATCCCGATCGACCGCCTCAAGCCGCTCAACTTCCCTGACGATGTTCTGTTTCAATTCACTGCAGAATTCGTCAAAGCAGAGGGAAATTCCTTCTTTAGGTTCCGGAATTACCCGGTCTGCGATCCCGCCCGTGACAAGCTCCTCAGCTGTCAGTCTCATGACCCGGCTTGCCTCTGCGGCCCGTTTTTCATCCTTCCACAAAATAGAGGCAAAGCCCTCGGGAGAGAGCACATAATAGACCGCATGCTCCAGCATCCAGACACTGTCCGCAACACTTAGAGCAAGGGCTCCTCCGCTTGCCCCCTCGCCTGTGACAATACTGAGGATCGGAACCCGGAGATCGCTCATAGCCGCAAGATTTTCCGCAATTGCGGCACTCTGTCCGTTCTCCTCCGCCTCTTTTCCCGGATAAGCACCGGGCGTATCCACCCAGGTAATGACCGGTCTTCCAAATTTTTCGGCTTCCCTCATAAGGCGCAGCGCCTTTCGGTAGCCCTCCGGCTCCGGCATGCCGAACCTGCATTCCAGATTTTCTTTCAGATCCTTTCCCTTCCGGTGGCCGATCACGGTGACAGGTCTTCCGTTCAGGCGGGCGATCCCTCCAAGAACAGCTCCGTCCTCGCCTCCCAGTCTGTCGCCGCAAAGCGGGAAGAAGGACTCGAAAATATTCGGTATAAAATCCGCCATCTTTGGTCTTGCCGTATCTCTCGCGCGAAGAACGCTGTTCCAGGCATCGGGCTTTCTTTTCACGTTCGCCTCCGATGAAGCTTCGCGCTCACTGCTTTCCTGCTCCGGAAGGCCGCTGCCCCGCATCGACTCGAAACCTTCCGTCACAGCCGCATTGTCTTCATTTTTCGAAGCTGCCGCAGGATGAATGGCAGCTTCTCTATCCTCTGCGCTCCGGTCATATCCATGGAGCCGGAGGAGCTCCGCAATCGTCTCGCGCATCTCATTTGCGGGAACGATCCGGTCAACCATGCCGTGCTCCAGCTGAAATTCCGCCCGCTGGAAGCCCTTCGGCAGCTTCTGCCGGATGGTCTGCTCGATCACACGGGGGCCGGCAAATCCTATGAGTGCTCCCGGCTCCGCAAGAATCACATCACCGAGAAACGCATAGCTCGCACTGACGCCTCCCGTAGTCGGGTGAGTCAGAACGGAAATGAAAAAACCGCCTCTTTTTTTGAACCGCTCTACAGCCGCAGCTGTTTTTGCCATCTGCATGAGAGAATACATTCCCTCCTGCATCCTTGCGCCGCCGCTCGCGGAAAAGATCACAAGAGGAAGCTGACGCCTGCCGGCCTCCTCTGTAATGGCAGCGATCTTATCTCCGACCACGGTACCCATGCTGCCCATCAGAAAGTCGGGATTGAGCTCGGCCGCTGCGACCCGTATGCCGTCCAGAGTCCCGATCCCGCAGATCAGCGCATCTTTTGCTCCTGTGCGCATACGGGAATCCAGAAGCTTCCTGTTGTAGTCCGGAAATTGAAGGGGATCTCTCGTCGTAATATCGGCAAAGAGCTCCTCAAAATCTCCCGCAAAGAGATCTGTCAGCCGTCTTCCGGCCTGCTGAAAGCGGTATTTCTTCTCCCGCAGATCCCTGCTCCGTTTGATCAGCTTTCTTTTATTTTCAAATGCGGCAAGCACCTGCTCTTCACTGTATGCAACCGTCATCTGCTCTCCTTCATCCAGCCAAGAATCGTGTCCGTGTGCGATGCAAGAAATGATGTATCAAATTCATTTCTCATATAATCCTGATCGTACATCAGGAAATACTGGAATTCGATATTCGTCGGAAACCCCTCGATGACCATCTCCTCCAGGGCGACGCGCATTTTTCGAATTGCCGCGAGCCTTCCCGGGGCATGCACAATGACCTTGGCGATCATGGAGTCATAATAGGGACTCACGGTGCATCCCGGATAGAGCGCATTCTCGCATCTGACACCGAATCCCGCAGGCAAATGAAGAAAATCCAGCCTTCCGGGACAGGGTGCAAAGCCCGCTTCCGGATTTTCCGCATTGATGCGGCACTCGATGGCGTGGCCGCGGATCTTCAAGTCGCTCTGCTTCATGTAAAGTGTCAGTCCTGCCGCGATCCGGATCTGTTCCCTGATCAGATCCACGCCGGTCACCATTTCCGTTACGGAATGCTCTACCTGAATACGTGTATTCATTTCAATAAAATAAAAGTTTCCGTCGTGATCCAGCACAAATTCCACTGTTCCGGCACTGACATATTTTGCGGCCTTTGCCGCCCGCAGGGCTGCCTTATAGATCGCTGCCCTCTGTCGGTCGGTCAGGCATCTCGCAGGTGCCTCCTCCACGAGCTTCTGGTTTCTTCTCTGCAGAGAGCAGTCACGCTCTCCCAGATGAATGATATGACCGCTTTTGTCTCCGAGGATCTGCACCTCGATGTGGCGGGGATTCCGGATCAGCTTCTCCAGATAGAGAGCTCCGTTTCCGAATGCGGCTTCCGCCTCGGCAGACGCATTTGCATAGGCGCTCTCAAGCTCGGAGGCGCTGTTTGCAATACGCATTCCTCTTCCTCCGCCGCCGGCAGTTGCCTTCAGCAGAACCGGATATCCGACCTTTCCGGCAATTTTTCTCGCCTCATCCACACCGGAAAGAAGACCGTCGGAGCCTGGCACTACGGGAACCCCGTTCTTCTTCATGAGTGCCTTGGCCTCCTGCTTGTCACCCATACGGCGGATCATATCCGCATCCGGTCCGATCCAGGCAATGCCGTTTTTTTCGCACTCCTCCGCAAATTCTGCATTCTCGGATAAAAATCCATACCCCGGATGGATCGCATCACAGGACTTTGCCTTTGCAGCCTCGATCAGGGCATCCTGATTCAGATAGCTCTGTGCCGCAGAAGCGGGCCCGATACAGACAGAGTCCGTAGAAAGCTGAACAGGAAGAGAATTTCGGTCTTCATAGGAGCAGGCAGTCACGGTTTCGATGCCCAACTCATGGCAGCAGCGAAGAATGCGCATAGCGATCTCTCCGCGGTTTGCGATCATGATTCGTCTAAACACGAGAACCTCCTTTCCTGATTCCGAATGTTCTTTCTTGTTGAAATGAGAAGCGGCTGCCTCCCGTCCTGCCTCTTATTCCGCAAAGGCAGGCAGCTGCTGCTCCCGCCTTATTCCGCAAGGATGAGAAGCGGCTGCTGAAACTCCACAAAGGCTCCGTTCTCGGCGCGGATCTCTCTGACAACACCGTCTGCGGGTGAGGGAATCTCGCTCATCATCTTCATTGCCTCTACAAGCCCGATGACATCACCCTTCTTGATGCTCTGTCCCACAGAGACGAAGGGCTCTGCCTCCGGAGACGGCGCACGATAGAAAATGCCCGAGAGCGGTGCCTCTATATAGATGCCGTCCGCTTCGTTCCGCTTTTGTTTATCCGCAGAGACCGGGACTTCCGTGTCTGCTGCCGCAGACTGAGCAGTCTGTGCCGTGTTTTCATTTGCCCTCTGCAGGCTTTGCTTCACAGTCACTTCGGATTTTCTGAATTCCAGTGTCATCTCATTGTCTGAGACCTTCATTTCCCTGACATCAGACTGATCAAAGGCGTGCAGGAGATCCGTGATATCTTCTTTATTGAATCTCATACAGGTCTTCCTCTATTATTCGGCCTTATGTGCCTCAACATACTTAACGATCGCATCAACCTGATTCAGATTCGGGAGCTCCTCATCCGGAATCTCGATCTCAAACTCCTCCTCGATCGCCATGATCAGCTCAACGGCATCCAGGGAATCCACACCGAGATCCTTGTAAAGATTTGTCTCGGCAGTAATTTCCTTATCCTCAAACTTCAATGTGTCCTTGATCATTGCAATAATTCTATCCTGTGTATTCATTTCTTCCTCCTAATTGCTTTAATTATTTTATCTAAATTATTTTATATAAATGTTTAGAGGTAAATATAAGGCAGTTCCGGATGAAAGTCAAGAAATATGCAAAAACAATCTGAACGGATTGTATCCGGAGATACAGTTCCTTCTGCGATTTTCACGCTCGATTTCACTGATTTCACGAAAGAAGGACCACAGATACAACCGGACGAACAGTCCGCTGCCGCAGAAGCCGGTCTCCTCTCCAGGAAATAAAAAAAGCCGAAGGCTCAATTCAAAAGTTTGAATTAAGTCTTCGACTGATTTCCTTCTTCTATTCCTGATTTCTTCTTTTTGTGAATTTCTTTTTTCCCGGCTGCCAATGCAGTCAGGGATCTGTATATCTCAGCGCACCCTTCGCATATAGCTGCCGCCGTTTTCCTTAAGCCACTTTCTCCGCTCTCTGTAATCCGGCAGGATCCGCTCTACCTCTGCCCAGAATGCCGGAGAGTGATTCATCTCTTTCCTGTGACAGAGCTCGTGCACCACAACATAGTCCCTGATTTCCTGCGGCATCAGCATCAGCAGACAATTGAAATTCAGATTTCCCTTACTGCTGCAGCTTCCCCAGCGCGTCTTCTGATTCCGGATCGTGATCCTGCCGTATGAAACGCCGATTTCCTCTGCGAAAATGAAAACACGTCCCGGCAGCTCCTCCTTTGCACGCAGGGCAAGCTCTCTCAGCTCCCTGTCAGTGAGGACCGGCGCAGCAGCGCTCTCTTCCTTCTGCAGCTGTTCCTCTATTTTTCCGATATGCTTCTCGATCCAGCCCTTCTGTGAGCGGTAGAAGCGGCGGATCTCCGCATCCGGCATATGCCGAGGTGCCCTGACAATGATGATACGTCCGGGATCCAGCTGGATGGCAATGGATCTGCGGTCACTTCGCCTGATCTCTACTTTCCAATTCTCGTACATTTCACTCCGTCATCGCATTCCGATCTGCCGCTCGTCTTTTCAGACAAACGCAGTGACAACTGTGATCGTAACCACCGAGAGCAGTGTTCCCAGAACGACCGCGCGGGTCGGAACATCCGTATCAAGACCAAAGAGCTCCGAGAGCATGACCGTAATATTTCCCGGCGGAACAGAAAGTGCCAGTGCGATCACGCCGACAATATCCGGATCCGAAATAAAAAGCTTTAAAATCAAAATAAACGCGATCGGATACAGAACCTGTCTCAGTGCAAGATAGCGATACAGAATCCTGTCCGAAAACACTCTTTTGACCGGAAATCTCGCAAGTGTTGTACCGATCACAAACATGGAAAAGAACGTTACCGCATTTGCCATGTATTGAAGCGTATCTGCCACAAGCACGGGGACTCTCAGATCAAGCAGATAGATCAAAATAGCAATGATCGCCGAAATCGCACCGGGATTCAGAATCATTGCGAATCCGCCGCCTTTTCTCTCGGGCAGATCCGATGAGAGAAGATAAAAATCCAGTGTATAAACAAGAAAATTAAAGATCAGCAGGACGATCGCCATATAAAGGACCGCATCGTTTCCCAAAACGGCAGCGGCGAGCGGAACTCCCAGAAATCCGACATTTCCGAATATCGTCAGGCTGTGATATCCCTTCCAGTGTTTTTTATCCGCGCCGATGATCCTTCCCATCACAAAGCCGAGCAGGATCTGCACGGCAAACATGATAAGGATCGCCACTGTCGCAATTCCCACGCTCTGCAGCCCGGGCCTGTTCTCCGAGGCAAGAACAGAAGATATGATCAGTCCCGGATTACAGACATTCAGGAGTATCCAGGTGATCTCCTTCACACCCTGATCCGATACCTTTTCTTTCTTCTTGCAGAAGTATCCAATGATCAAAAAAATGAGAACAATGCACATCTGCTGCAGTACAAGTTGAAGATCCATGATTTATTCCGACAGACAGCTGTCCGTCTCCCTCCTTTTTTCTCAGCTCCTCATGTCTGATACGATCTGCTGATATCCGGTGATCAGCTGCAGAATATCCAGTCCGGCTATTACGCTGTCAAAACCCGCAGCCTTCATCTTTTTCGCATTCTCTGCGCTGCCGGAGAATACCATAGAGATTTTCCCCTTATTGCGGCAGATATCAAGAACTTTCTGCACGGCATTCCGGATGCGGGGATCGTCAAATTCGCCCGGTATTCCCATATCAATAGAAAGATCATAGGGCCCGAGCATAATTCCGTCAACCCCTTCGAGATCCGCAATATTTTCCAGATCCTCCAGACATTCCACGGTCTCACACTGAAGAAAAAGAAGGGTAGAGGCATTTGCTTCCTTCATATACCCTTCCATGCCTCCCGCATATTCCTCACCGTATCCCCAGTTTCCGATCCGGGTCATGCAGTATCCCCTCTTACCGACCGGGGTATATTTTGCATAGGACACACACTGCCTCGCCTGTTCAATGTTCTCAATTCCGGGGATCACGATTCCGCAGGCCCCCGCATCCAGGGCATGCAGGATCTCGTCTCTGCTTATGCTGCACACACGGACAATGGGTGTGATTCCGGCTGCATTTGCCGCAATGATCTGATCCGTGAGCTGATCTGCCGTATTAGAGGCATGCTCTGAATCGATAAAAATATAATCAAGCCCTGCTGCCCCGATCGCCTCTACTGCTGCCGTGCTTTTTAAGTGAGACATCGTTCCCACTGAACAGATCCCCTGCTCATAGCATTCTTTTATCTTATTTTTCATTCTATCCGGCCTTTCAGAAAGCTGACTTTATTTCAGAAAATCCCTTCCTGCCGCAAAACGCCAGGAAGGGACCGATTCCGCTGAACATTTGTTTACATCATTGTCTGATTATCTCTGAACGCGGCCGGATGCATTTCCTCCTGCAAGGTTTTCAACCTCTGAAACACTTACAAGATTGAAGTCCTGCTCGATCGTATGCTTCAGGCAGGATGCGGCAACCGCATAATTGATCGCCTTCTGGTTATCAAATCCGCTCATCAGAGAGTAAACCAGACCGCCGCCGAAGCTGTCACCGCCGCCGACACGATCCACGATCTGGATGCGATAGGTCGGGGAGAAGGATGCCTGTCCGTCGCTATACAGCATGCCTGCCCAGTCGTTTACTGATGCGGAAAGACTTCCTCTTAAGGTAATTGCCACCTTCTTGAATCCGAATTTCTCAGTCAGCTGCTGTGCAACACTGATATATCCTTCATGGCTGATTTTGCCTGTGTTCAGATCGGTGTCCGGAGCAGCGATTCCGAAGACATCCTTTGCATCTTCCTCATTTGCGATGCATACATCCACATAAGGCATGAGCTTGCTCATTGTCTCATTTGCCTGCTCGGAGGTCCAGAGCTTTTTACGGAAGTTCAGATCGCAGCTGATGGTAACACCCATCTCCTTAGCTGTCTTGCAGGCTTCCAGACAGATCTCCGGGAGCTTTCCGCCAAGTGCCGGTGTGATTCCCGTGAAATGGAACCAGGTAGCCCCTTCAAAAATCTCTTTCCAGTTGAAATCAGACGGCTCTGCCTCTGCAATTGCAGAGTTCGCACGGTCATAAATTACCTTGGAGGGACGCTGGGAAGCACCCTTCTCAACAAAATAAATGCCGAGTCTGTCACCGCCGCGCACCATTTTAGATGTGTCTACACCGTAATGTCTCAGTGCGTTGACAGCACACTGACCGATCTCATGTGCCGGAACCTTGGACACAAATGCCGCGTCAATTCCGTAATTGGCAACAGAGAGAGCTACGTTTGCCTCTCCGCCCGCATAAGAGGCTTCAAAGCTGTCTGCCTGAACAAAGCGCAGATATCCCTGCGGATTCAGTCGCATCATGATTTCACCAAAGGTAACAAGTTTCATAGCTTAACTCCTTTCTCTGCCCGGGTTCGTCAGCTTAATATCTGGACGCAATTTCCACAAGCTGCTTTGCAACATTTGTGATTTTCTCGAATTCTCCGTTTGCGATCCATTCCTTATTGGCAAGATTGCCGCCGAAGCCGCCGCCTGCCATACCGACTTTCAGGAAATCCTCAAAATTCTTCTCGCTGACACCGCCTACGCAGGTCATCTTGATATGGTTGAGAGGTGCCTTAATTGCCTTGATATAGTCCGGTCCCAGATTGCCTGCCGGGAAGATCTTCACGTACTGTGCACCTGCATTGTGAGCTGTCATGATCTCGGTAGGTGTCATTGCACCCGGCATAGCAACCATTCCCAGCTCAACTGCACGCTTAATGACATTGACATCAATGCTCGGTGTAATGATGTAGCTGCCGCCTGCATTGTATGTAAGATCTACCTGGCTTACCTTCAAAACGGTACCGGCACCGATCAGCATTTTTCCTTCAAACTTCTTTACAAGATCGGCAATGCACTGTGCAGTGGCTTCATCTGTCTCGGGAGCCTTAGCGGTGAAAGGAACTTCCATGAGCGTGATGCCGCCCGCATAAAGAGCATCTGCAACCTTCATAACATCTGCAGGAGCGATTCCTCTGACAATTGCGATGACCTTTTCCTTGTCGATTCTGGCAATAATATCCTGTGTATTCATTTTTCTCTCCTTACTTCAAATGAAAGAAATATATTTAGAAATTATCGAGCTTGCTCAGATCCATGATGCCGCCCTGTGCTCCGGATGCTGCAAGTCTGCAGTAGAGACCCAGCCAGCCCTTCTTAAACTTCGGTTCCGGTCTGACCCAGTTCTTTCTGCGTTCGGCAAGCACCTCATCGGAAACAAGTACGTTCAGGGAACGACTCTCGATATCGATCACGATTCTGTCGCCGTCTTCAATCAATGCAATGGTACCGCCCTCTGCAGCTTCCGGAGAAATATGACCGACAAAGCATCCGTTGTTGGTACCGGAGAACCGGCCGTCCGTGATCAGGGCTGTTGTCAGGGCAAGGCCGCGTCCGTACAGATACTTCATGGCCTTGAACATCTCTCTCATACCCGGGCCGCCCTTCGGGCCTTCATAGCGGATGACAACAACATGGCCCTCTCTTACCTTACCGGCAAGAATTGCCTCTTCCGCCTCTTCCTCTGAGTTGAAGCAGATCGCCTCGCCCTCAAAGTGATGCAGACTCTTATCGAAAGCACCCGGCTTTGTAATACCGGTATCCGGTGCAAGATTTCCTCTCAGGACAGCAACGCCGCCGGAATATCCGAACGGATCATCCAGCGTATGGTTTACAAGTCCCGTTGCCGGATAGGTATATTTGTGTTCTGCAATATTTTCAGCAAGTGTATGCGCCGTGACGGTCATAACATCTGTCTCAAGCAGAGAGCTCAGATTTTCCATCAGTCTCGGAACACCGCCGTCCTTATAGAAATCGATCACGTTGTACTTGCAGGACGGATTCATCTTGGCAAGCTGCGGAGTCGTGCGTGAGAGAGAATCGAATTCATCAAGAACCTTGATTCCCAGTTCCGCCTCATGTGCAATAGCTGTCAGATGCATAACCGCATTGGTAGAACCGCTCATAGCCAGACAGACCTTGATCGCATTGCGGATCGCGCCCTCTGTCAGGACCTTACGTGCGGTAATATTCTTTTCTACCAGCTCCATGATCTTGATTCCGGTCTCTTCTGCCTTCATCATACGTGCAGCTGAGGTAGCCGGTGCCGTTCCGCCGTCCGGAAGTGTCATTCCCAGTGCCTCTGCCAGTGCGCACATGGTATTCGCAGTACCAAGATAAGAGCAGGAGCCGCAGCCCGGGCATGCTGTATCTTCCAGAGAAACATACTCTTCCTCTGTAATTCTTCCGGCGGAAAGCATTCCGTAAGCTTCAATACTGGAGGTCTGATCGGACTCACGTCCGTCAAAAACAACACCGCCCTCCATCGGGCCGCCCGGAAGGAAAATACACGGGATATCCAGTCTTGCCGCTGCCATGATCATACCCGGTACGATCTTATCGCAGGAGCCCAGAAGAACCAGACCGTCAAACAGATTGATCTGTGCCATAGATTCAACCGAATTTGCAATCAATTCTCTGGACGGCATAATAAAATGCATACCGTCATGTCCCTGACCCATACCGTCACATCCGCCGATGACACCGAATTCGATCGGTGTTCCGCCTGCACGATAAATGCCGTCCTTTACACGCTGCGCGACCTGACGCAGATTATAATGTCCCGGTACGCATTCGCTCCATGCATTCGCAATACCGATGACCGGTCTTTTCAGATCATCCGTGGTAAAGCCCATGGATTTCAGCGTTGCGCGGTAATACTGATTTCCCAAACCCTGCAATATTTTCGAACTGCGCTCCATACGTATTGTCTCCTTTGCAATTAGTTTTCGTTCTTTTCTATTTCTTTCTCTGCCATGTCTCTGGCAAGCTCCTGGATGAGGGGAAGCACTTCCTGTAATTTCCTGCCAAGCGCCTCCGCAACATCCGGTCCCATGCCGATCATGAGAGAACCGTTTGTAAACATAAGCGTCAGAACACCGATCGCATTTGCATCACTGTTCAGTGACATATTCAGAATACTGTTCAGGGGAAAGCTCTCAAACCGGATGCGCCCGAACGAGCGAACCTGTCCCATCATAATTCTGCGGTCTGTGACGGCATATGCAAAATTACGCTGATGAGAGGACATACTGTGAAAGCGATGCAGTCCCACAAAAGTCAAAAATGCGGTTTCATCCGGCTCCAGCCTTTGTTCCAGCAGTCGAAAGTTATTCTTTCCCCAGCCTTTGCTAAGTCCTGTGCCGAATCCGTTTTCGCAGCTGTAGGCATACATTTCATCGCCTGTTTTTAATTTCACAGGAAGTTCCATAGCAATCCTCCAAACTCATCATCCCGTATTTCGTAAAAAGAGATCAGACAATCTCAGCATGTATGGCAGTCTCTCAGGATCTGTGATACATCCTGATTGTCAAACAGACCCGGCGGAGAGCCGGGCCTGTGGAATTGTTGACAAAGTATCGTTCAGCTGAATATTACTTGTTTGCTGCGTATGTTTCCTTTGCCTGATTCAGAAGATCCATGATCTCGGAACCTGTATCTTCTGCGATCATTCCCTGAATGTGGCTTGTAGCCTCAAGGAACTCTGCCTTTGCCTCATCTGTCAGATAAGTAACAGTAATGCCGTAATCATCGATGCAGGACTGAAGGTCAACCTCAGCAGCCTCACGATTCAGGCGCTTCTCTTCCTCACCGAATGCAGCAGCTGCCTCGGAAAGGATCTTCTGTGTCTCCTCATCATAGGTATCCCAGATCTGCTTGGACATATCAAACAGGAACGGGCTGTAGATGTGGTTTGTCATTGTAATGTAGTCCTGAACCTCCTGGAACTGATATGCATACAGGTTCGCAATCGGGTTCTCTTCGCCGTCTACTGTACCCTGCTCAAGAGCGGTATAAAGCTCGGAAGAAGACATCGGTGTTGCGGTTGCACCGAGAGAATTCCACAGTTCCTGATGGAACTCATTCTCCATTGTACGGATCTTCAGACCGGATACGTCTGCAACAGTTGCTACTTCCTTCTTGGAGTTTGTCAGCTCACGGAAGCCGTTCTCATTCCATGCAAGGTTTACGATGCCCTTCTCTTCCAGCTTTCCGTTCAGATAATCACCGACCTCGGATGCAAGAATAGCATCAGCCTCAGCCTCATCCTCAAACAGGAACGGGATATCGAAAATAGCAAGCTCCGGAACATATCCTACCAGCGGAGCAGTAGATGTGTTGTTGATTTCGAGCTGGCCTGCAACAACCATTTCTGTAGCGGTTGTATCATCACCGAGCTGTGCTGCGGAATATACCTCAACGCCGATACGGCCGTTGCTGTTTTCCTCTACCATCGGTGCAAATACAGACAGCTCAGCCTGAACGCCCGGAGAAGACTCTGCAGCGCCGTTAGAAACCTTTACTACGATTTCATTGTTCTTGCCCTGAGTCTCTGTTGTGTTTGTGTAAGTAGTTGCTCCTGCTGCCTCTGTTGTCTCACCGGAAGCTGCTGTAGATGCAGCT
>JAUNAN010000132.1 GCA_030527595.1 Lachnospiraceae bacterium
TATCTTTTTTTGTTTTCAACATCCACGTTTTAAACTATACAGGAAGCTCCTTTGTCAAATATAGATCACGTAGTTTAAAGATGCTCTGTCAGCTAACTGAACGATAGTTGCCATTCCTTATTTTTTGTATTACAATGCAATAACCGTACAAACTCAATGTATCACCGCAGAAAGGATGTCGACACATGAATGCTCACGAACTAGATTTTTACCGCCGACTGATCAGCGGACTGGCAAAGCACTTTGGACCCACCTGCGAAATTGTATTGTTTGACCTCGATGCAAAAGACCAGGATCATTTTATCGCCGCCATTGAGAACGGACAGGTCACCGGACGCAAAGCCGGAGACGGCATGTCTCACATTGTTCTCGAGACAATCAAAAACGGAAATGCAAAAAAACTGGAGGACCGTCTTGCCTATTTAACAAAGACGAAGGACGGAAAAATTCTGAAATCCAGCACGATCTATCTCCGTGGTGATGAGGGAGAACCGATCGGAATTCTTGCGATCAACAGTGACATCACACTCTCCGTCTCAATGGAGCAGTATCTGCATAACTTCAACGCAACCGACCTGAATGAGGCCGAACCGGAAGCCATCACGAGAAACGTCTCGGATCTGCTGGATGAGCTGATCGATGAAAGTGTCCGCATCGTCGGAAAGCCCGCAGCGCTCATGGGCAAGGCAGATAAGATCAAGGCGATACGCTTCCTGAATGACAGCGGCGCATTCCTGATCACCAAATCCGGCCCGAAGGTGTGCTCCTATTTTGGCATCTCCAAGTACACACTTTACAGCTATTTGGATGAAGCAAAGACTCTCCCTGCAGACAACGAATAAACAATATACGGAAACTTCTTACACGAAGCCGGAAATCAGTCAGCACCGTCACCGGAAGCTGCTTTTCCGGCTTCTTTTTTGCAATTCTTATTGAATCGCTCATCTGTCTGACATTTACCAATGAATATGTGTTACTGTCAGTCATATCGAAATATAAAATAAGCCCGGGACGAACCCCACTCGTTCCGGGCTTTTCTTTCGAAAACTATTTGTCGTCGTCTGCACGGCATATCGTTCTATTCAAACATTTATGCCTACTCACAAATTTTCTGTACTTTTATCATACGACGATTTTCATCGAAAATCAACAGAAAGGCTAATGCAGGTCTGCTAAAATCAGTGCAAACAATTTGTGCACTCTGTGTGACTGTCTTTTACACAAGGCCCTCAAAGAGAATTCCCGCGATTCGGAAATAGATGATCAGGGAGCCTGCATCGACAATAGTCGTGATAAACGGTGTCGCCATGATCGCCGGATCGGCGCCGAGACGTTTCGCCGCCAGCGGAAGCAGACCACCCACGAGCTTTGCGAGGATAACTGCCATAAACAGTGAAATACTGACCACGATCGCGTAGATGATGATGTGTTCATATTTTCCCGGCATCATGAGATCGTACATAATATATATACGCGCGCCGTTTACGACACCGAGGACCGCACCGACCATCAGAGCAATACGCAGCTCTTTACTGAATACTTTTAAAAAGTCCTTCGCTGTAATTTCACCTAATGCAAGACCGCGGACCATGAGCGTACAGGTCTGATTTCCGCAGTTTCCGGGCGTATCCATCAGCATGGGCATAAAGGATACCAGCAGCGGAAGCGACGCAAAGGTCGTCTCATAGTGCTCCGTTACCATGCCGGTAAAGGTCGCTGACAGCATGAGGATCAGCAGCCAGGGAATTCTCTGCTTTGCATGCTGAACGACCGAAGTTCCGAAATAGCTTGCCGTCGCATCGGAATTCACGATAGCGGCCATCTTCTGCATATCTTCGGTGGACTCTTCGGTCAGGACATCCAGGGCGTCATCCAGAGTGACGATACCGACCAGCATTCCCTCGGCATCAACAACGGGCATGGCACTGAATGCATAATGCTGCATCTGACGTGCCACCTGCTCCTGATCGTCTGTGACCTTCACGGAAATGACATTGTCATCCATCAGTTCCGTGATTGGTGTTTCCGGATCATTCAGGAGAAGATCCCTTGCCGTCACAACACCGATAAGCCGGTTCATCTCCACCACATAGGCAGTATAGACTGTCTCGGCATCCTCTCCCTGCTCACGAATGGCACGAAAAGCGTCTCTGACCGTCATATTCTGGCGGAGACGCACATATTCCGGAGTCATAATACTTCCCGCACTATCCTCGGGATAATGCAGAAGCTTATTCAAACTCTCTCTTGTCTGTCTGCTGGATTTTGCCAGAACACGCTTTACAACGGATGCAGGCATATCCTCCAGCATATCCGCCGCCTCGTCCAGACTGATCTGTTCCAGTGTATTGACGATTTCGGCGTCCGAGAACCCCTCGACCAGGTCATTTCTTGACTCGTCCGACATGAAAGTGAAGGCCTCTGTCGCAACCTCCTTCTTGAGCAGACGAAATACCACGAGCCTGTTATTCTCATCCAGATTTTCAAGGATCTCCGCCACATCCGCAGGATGCATGTCGGATGTCAGATCTCTGATTTCCCGATACTGACGCCTCAAGAGGAGGTTCAGCAGTTTTGCTTTGGTAAGCTTCTCCTCTTCTCTGTTTTCTCTTACAATTTCTTCATTGCTGTTCATTGGAAAAATTCCCTCTTTTCTGATTCTCTCCTGCAAAAAGCAGGTATCTGCCGCCCTTGTGTCTCCGTCTCCCAAAGAGCCGCTGTCAAGAAGGTCCGGCTTCAGACCCTTCCTGTCGGATTATGCTCTCTGACGGATATATCGCTTTTTTGACACAAAAACAGAGCCCACCTGTCAGCACTTACCATCGTGCAGAAGATGCGCCCATCTCAGAACAGACGAAACTATCCCCGTCTTTTTACGGCAGCTGCATTCAAACAGCTGCTCCCGAAAAGATCCGGATCTCGTCCGAGCTGCATCTCTGCCCGACGGTGTTGGTACTTCGATAATGGTCAGTGTCCATGCTGCAGCTCATCTCCCTTCCGAATTTTCTCGTTCTGTGTTTGAAATTTCAAAAACAGCGTGTATGGATCCACTCGCGGTTTTTGAAAGCCCATTACTTAAAAATTATAGCGTTCATAAAACAAATTTTCAACAGATTTTCTCTCTCTTTCTTGTGAAGGTTTCCTCCTTCTATTATAATAAAAAGAACTGTCAGATGCTTCTGATATGCATCTGAGAATGACAGACCGGGGAATCAAGGGCGGTTCACATCCGGTCGAAATATGTCGAGGGAGGCATAAAAGATGGTCGTCTACGATTACTATCGAATCTTTTACTACGTGGCTCAATATAAAAGTTTTACGAAGGCAGCCGAGATCCTGAACAACAATCAGCCGAATATCACGCGTTGTATGAACAATCTGGAAAATGAATTAAACTGCCAGCTTTTCGTGCGTTCCAACAGAGGCGTGCGTCTCACACCCGAGGGGAAAAAGCTGTACGAGCATGTCTCTATCGCTTTTGAGCAGCTGCAGATGGGCGAGGATGAGATCCGTTCCGACCGCTCTCTGGAAAGCGGCATGGTCACGATTGGTGTCAGTGAGACCACTCTGCGCCTGAATCTGCTGGACACGCTGGAGTCCTTCCACACGAAATACCCGCACGTAAGGCTCCGCATGCAGAATCATTCCACACCGGAGGCAATTACCGCGCTGGAAAACGGTCTTGTGGATTTTGCCGTAGTCACGACTCCCCTGGCCAGCAAAAAGGATCTGAAGATCATCCCCCTGAGCTCTTTCCGGGAAATTTTGATCGCCGGCATGAAATATCAATACCTCTCCGTGAGACAGCAGTCTCTGGCAGGCATTCAGCACATTCCCTGGATCTCCCAGGTGAAGAATACCGGCTCCCACGAGCTCTATGAGAGATATTTCTATCAGCATAATCTCCCCTTCCATCCCGATCTGGAGGCGGCAACAACGGACCAGATCTTCCCGATGATCCAGCACAACCTGGGGATCGGCTTCTATCCGGAGAATCTCGCTCTCGAACCGATCCGAAGGGGTGAGATCGTACAGATCCAGCTGGATGAGGATGTACCGACAAGAAGCGTCTGTCTTGTCTACGATAAGACGCGTCCACAGAGCATTGCGGTCAAAAAGCTGATCTCCATCCTGAGCGGAGACGAGTCCTGAAAAGAAATGTGATTCCGATAAAAAATTTTTCCGGGTCGATTGTAAAATCAAATTGAACACATAAAAAACCACGATGAGAGGTCTTCTG
>JAUNAN010000133.1 GCA_030527595.1 Lachnospiraceae bacterium
GGTTGCTGTCCATCAGCTTGTATACTGCGCCGTCCAGCGAGTAATTTGCATTGCCATTAACCGCCTTCGGATCAGACGATTTTTTCAGGATCTGCAGATATATACGCGGTGAGTTCGGTACAGTGACATCCAATGTGAGATTAGTGTCATCTCCCGCCTCATTGAAGGAATATCTCTGCGTGTTGAGTTCATAGTAATCGTTTGTAGCGATCTCCTGAACGTAGTAGTTTACGCCGTCTTCCAGTCCCTCGTAGTATGCGGATATACCGCTGTTTGCATCTACGGTGAAGGTGTGGATCAGCTTATTGCCTTCGTCTGCATTGTACAGACCGATCTGGATGCCAGCGAAGCTGTACTGCTTACCAGTGGAGGTCTTAATGACTCTTACGCTGTAGGGTTTGGAAGCTTCCCATTTCAGCGATATTTTCTGGCTCGTTGTCAGAGTCGGGAATGCGATATCCTGATAGTTTCCAAGGGTAAGCACATATCCCTTGAACTCTTTGAAGTATTTGTAGTTAAGGGTGATCGTCTGCTTCGGAGCAGAGGTAGATGCTTCTCTTGAGAAACAGAAAGACTGTCCAGGTTTTACGGTGGCTTTCACTGTCTTGGAGGAGCTGTACTTCTTGATTGTCTCTGTGCCATTTGCAGCAACGATGTGTACCCATGTATCCTTCGGAACATTGAAGGAGATGGTGTTGGCATCGACGGAAGAAGTATACGACATCTTGGTGGTGTACTGTCTGCCGCCCTCTGTCTTATCTACCTTGAGCGATCCTGTTAAGGATGTGGTCGGCATAGGCAGCTTCTTCAGCGCATTGACTGTCTTGGTGATGTTGCTCACACCGGTCGAATTCAGGTGACCGATAGTACTGCCATGAGAGGAAGCATCATAGCCGCTCTCATTATAGATCTTAGACATAACATAGTGAGAAGCGGTATACCATGCCTGCCAGTCACTGCCTGCCGTCTTAACATAGCCCTGAACGGTGGAATAGTCGCTTACGCCCCATACCGGACCGCCGTAGAGATAGAACAGCGCTTTGGTGATCAGGTTACTTGCAGCGACTGGCTTAATCTCTTTGTTGTTCGGTGCAGTAGCAAGCGGCTGCAGGCAGAAGCCTGTGTAATCCTTGTTTTCGTATGTCACCGTCTTCAGCGTTGAATACATGAAGGCAGAGCTGCTTGCTGACCATCCCATAGCTGCATGCATCACGCCGTCACTTGTGACCGTAGCTGTGCCAGCAGCAACAAAGAATACATCACTTATGATGGCTACGTTGTAGTCAGGCATTGTGAAGGTCATGACATCGCCGAGAGTGCCAAAGCTGATCTCATCCTCCCATGTCACATCGAAAAGTGCCTTTTCTTCGTTTTCAGAAAGCTCCGGCACGATATGCAGACTGTCAAAGCCGTACTCTGCGTCTGCAAACGCCGCTCTGATGCTGACAGTCTCTCCGGCTTTGTAATGTCCGTCACCATTATAAAAGGTAAGACCAAACAGCATCTCGTCTGCGTAAATGGATATGCTGTGAGTTTCCTCATCCGGGATCTGCTCTGTCTCAATCTCCTCATCCGGGATCAGCACCTGCTCGGTCTGTCCTTCTTCCGGATCGGTGATGGGCTCATCTACAGGCTCATCAGGGATCAGTACCTGCTCGGTTTCGCTTTCAGAAACAACTGTCTTTTCTTCTGTTTCTTTTTCCTCTGTCTGAGGCTCTTCGGTCTGAACCGGAACATAGTCCGTTGCGAAGATCAGGCCGTTTGTGTTTGCGTCATAGTTTCTTGCTACGCATCCAGGATCTGCCGCAATGTAAGCAGAAAGCTTTGCAGCAGCTTCAGATGTGGAAGAAGCTACAACGTTAACGTCTACGGTGCTGCCGTAGTTGGATGATGAGAGGCGAACGCCGCTCTCATCTGCTGCACCCGCGATCACTGCGCTCTCAATAGAGCCGGGTACAAAGTATTTTGCGTTCTTGCCATTATTACCTGCCGCTCCGACAACAATAATGCCGTTTGCAACTGCTTCCTCGACAGCGTCTTTGATCGCTGCGTTGTTGGCAGTGCTAAAAGCACTAAGGGACAGGTTAATGACCTTAACGTTTTTCTCGATGGCGTACTTAATGGCCGCATATACAGCAGAGGTGTTACCTGTGCCGTTTGCATCCATAGCCTTTACAGACACAACCTGTACAGCATCGTTAACGCTCTTCATAGCCAAGAGCATATCTGTGCCGTGGCCGTGGTTGTCCGCTACGTCGTCACCGATCATGGACACACGCTCGATGACATTGGCATCTGCGTTTGCACCAGTATCGATGAGCGCTACCACGTTCCCCGAAAAAGACGCTGTAGACTGCGCAGCCGCTTCCAGCTCGGCAAGCGGGTTGGCGTTCTCTGCCATCTGCTCTCCTGCAGCGATCTCGTCTACGCTTGCAAGGTTGCTTCCTGTAATATCCGCTACATGGATGAGCGCATCTACATCCACAAAGTCGATGTAGTTCATAGCTGCAGCGCCCACGTAGTAGGAATATGCTGTCTGCACATCTGCGATGGAGTCGTACTGCAGCAGATATACGCCGTCGTACTCGCTCAGCACGTTCTCCTCATCCAGAACCGCCGCATCGCTCTCAGACGCTACGATCAGTCTCATGGATGAGAAATCTACATCACTCGGAATGACGCTGCTAATACCGCTCTGCGCCATCTCCTGCTGCCAGGTGATAACCGCTTCGGTCTGCACTTCCTCTGATGCCACTGCATCATTCTCGTTTGCGGGTGCCATATTTTCAGCAGCTTTTTCTTCGCCGTCTTCAGCTGCTTTTTCCGTCTCTGGAATAGACGGATCTTCCTGATCGATATTGCCGCCTGTGATCGTGGCGCTATTATCGACCGGAGTATCTGTGACTGTGATGGTGTCACTGACCTCGTCAGTGATCGCCGCGGGTGAGGGCTCCTCGCTTGCCGTCACGTTGTCCGTTACCTCAACTTCGGCATACCCCTCTGCTCCCACTTCTACCGGAATTCCGTCCTCTGACGCAAATGTTGTCGGGACGGGATTACCAGCATACCCGTATTCTCAGCGCTATTACACAGCAACTTACACCCCGAAAACAAGATTGTATACGCTATTCTGGAAGCTTTTCAGATACTCAATATTATTAAGTTGATCCTTGTCCAATTCTTCCCAAAGATAACTCTGTTTCAGTTTTTTTAAACAATCATAATAGGTTGTCCTCTTACATCCTAATAAGTCCAAAATCTCTTTTTCGGACTTACGTTGTGCTTTAAAAATCAAAACGTCAATATACGTATAATCACTGACAAATTTCGGTCTTCCAGAGTTGTGATGCCTATTGGCTTGACGCAGAGAATCCTCTGACCAGTTCAAAAACAAATAATCGGATGTTTCTGTAACATGGATCCCATTTTTACTTAGTAACTCTTTAATAAACAAAAAATCTTGTTCCTCGTTCTCAGCCATCCCAAAAATAACGTTATGTTCCACAGCAAGTATTCCTCCTATAAATAAAAAGCTCATTTGGCATCACATAAAGTTCGTATTTTAATTTACGGACTGTGTATTGTTGTCGCTATGTGCTAAATCCATAGTTTATATTGCAACATACGGATGAAATTACTTATCTTCCATCATAAAGCAGTTAAACACTGGATAATATATCATCGGTATTCCTTTTGGAACGATCCTGCTGTTTCGGTTCTTTAGAATGCAGAAGTCAATCTTTCTTGGATTAGCTGACTTTGCCGTATCCACATCAAAATCTTTATCCCCTGCGCCCGTCAGCTGAAGCCCAATTAACACATCGCTCCCATATTCAATAGCACTGGACTCCTTAAATGCCGACATGTTGATTTTCTCTGAGTAGTTTTGTCTGTTGAAAGAAGAAATTGCTATGACTGGGATATCAAAATCACGTGACATTTGTTTTAAAGCAGTGACATTATGATCCACGATCTGCTTATCTGTTGCACGCTCAGCGCCTTCTGGTGCCTTTAAGATCTGTAAATAGTCGATGAAAACTATAGGGCGTTCATTTCCAGTAAAAGAAATGTGCATCTTAATCTTTTCACGAATCTCTGCAACAGAAATATTACCAATACCTTCATATATA
>JAUNAN010000134.1 GCA_030527595.1 Lachnospiraceae bacterium
ATTTCTTTTCTAAAAAACAATTCAGTAATTTATAAAAGCGTATTTGTTCGGAGAGGGCAGGCACTTCTCTTAAAAAGAAAGCCGGCCGGATATTCTGCAATATCGCGACCGGCTGTCATGTTCTCAGCTTTTATCTCTGTATTAGATGCTCATCGATTAAAGACGATTGGCAAATCTAATGTGTTTGATCTTATCTTTTTCTGAATAAATCCGTAAAAGGCAATATAAAGGGGCAATATTAAAAGGCAAGCATTCCGATTGCGGAAATCATGAGCACAAGAGCGCCGCTCCAAACAGCCTGCCAGTTTTCATGCTTCAATGTATTCCAAATGCTTTCCTTTGCCATAATTGTGAATCCTGCCTTTCTATTTATATCCACGTAACTCTATTGGAATAATAGGAATTATTTCGTATGCATGTATCTTACACCAGCTCATATAGAAAGTCAAGAACTTTTTTCTTAATTCCTAGTGCAAAAGTAGGAAAAAACAAGAAGGCGAGAATAGGTTTCCGGATTCCAAGATTACTGGTTTACTCAGTATTGATGTCCGACAAGCATCGGAAGCATCTGTTTACAAGAGCGATCGATGCCCGGAAGAGGGATATCAGGCCCCATAAGCATCGGGATCGCCGGTTTTCATTAGCGATCGATGCCCGGAAGAGGGATATCAGGCCCCATAAGCATCGGAAGCACCTGTTTACAAGAGCGATCGATGCCCGGGAAGAAAAGAGGAAGCGGAGAATGAAGAAAAAGAAATATCAGAGAAAGAAAATAAAGAGAAAGAAGGAGAATTAGAAAAGAGAATGGACAGTAGTGTAGAGCATCAGAATCTTGAAAACGATCAACGGAGATCATACAATCTAGGAGTCATATGCTACAGATGTTATATAATATAAGTGTCATATTATGCAGATGTTATAATATAGGCGTCATATATTATAGAAGGCATACATCGGAAATGAACACGTAACATAGATGCGGTCAGATCGGAGTGAAAAACAAATATTTGCCGTATCCGGAATGATGCATACATGTGAGAAGGAGTACCACAATGAGGATTGCAGTGACTTTTGAAAACGGACAGGTTTATCAGCACTTTGGACATACGGCGCAGTTCAAGCTCTATGATGTGGAAGATAAGGAAATTGTGCACACAGATATTGCAGATACCAATGGCAGCGGTCATGGGGCATTGGCAGGCTTTTTGAGTGCGCGGCAGGTGGATGCGGTGATCTGCGGCGGAATCGGAGGCGGCGCACAGGCGGCTCTGGCTGCAGCAGGTATCAAGCTGTACGGCGGTGTCACCGGAAGTGCAGATGAAGCGGTAAATGCACTGCTTGCAGGGGAACTGAATTACGATCCGGATGTGCAATGCAGTCATCATGGTCATGGGCATAGGGGAGAAATGAATTCCTGCGGCAGTCACTGCGGGAATCATTGAGTGAAAATCATTGACCGGAAACCAGTGATCAGAAACCATCGTGCAGAAACCATTGCATAAAAACAGTATTCCCGCAGACCAGAAGACCGGCCTGCGGGAATGTTTTTATTTCTCGAATTCAGAGACCTTGACCCAGCGGCCTTCCTTTGCGGAAGTAGCCATTGCCTCAAGAATGGTATCTACATAGTGACCGTATGCGATGTCGATATCGACCTTGCGATCCTCGGTGATAGCAGTCAGGATATCATGTGCCTGAATGGACATGATCTCGTTGTATGCAATACCCTGCTCATCTGTTCCGCAGAAGTTTGCGTAATCACCGTTTCGTGTATTTCCCTTGATGATTTTGTAACCACGCTCCTTCGGATCGCAGTCATTGGAATAATAAAGAAGCTCGTTGATGCGGGTCATCTCAAACTTGACGGAGCCCTTGCTGCCCTGAATCTCATAAGCAAGGCTTACCGGGCGGGCAACGGAGACGCGGCTGGAGGACATGGAGCCGATACGTCCGTCCTCATATTTGACAATGACGTAGATCTGATCATCCGTATCAATGTCAAGAGTCTTGGAATGATCTCTTGCATCCGGTCTTACTTTATAGGGAGTATCCCAGGAAGCCAGAACTTCCACGATCTTCTTGCCGACGATCATGTCAGAGAGACTGACTACATGAGCAGTCAGGTCACCCAGAGCTCCGGTGCCTGCAGTGGCAGCCAGCTGGCGCCATGTTGCGGGGGTGTTGGGGTCTGCGCAGTAGGAGCAGTCAAACTCACCGCGGAAGGTGACGAAGTCGCCGAGCTTTCCGGATTCCATCAGTTCCTTTGCGAGGACATTGGCAGGGCACTTTGTGTAAATGAAATCCACAAGGCTCTTTACGCCTGCTTCCTCGATGGCATCCACCATTGCCTTGCCCTCTTCAAGAGTATTGGCCATGGGCTTCTCGCACAGGATGTGTTTTCCGGCCTTTGCCGCCTCGATGGCGATCTCCGCATGCGTAAAGTTCGGGGTTGCGATGATGACCAGCTCAACTTCCGGATCTGCGATCACTTCATGCCAGTCAGAGGAGACCTTCTTATAGCCGAAGCGCTCTGCAGCAAGCTGAGCAGCCTTCTCATTCACGTCTGCCACATGCTCAAAAACAGGCTCTACATCATGATATGCCTGACGTACGTTTGTAAGTCCGATTGAGTGAAAGCTTCCCATCCAGTTTGCGCCGATCAGGCCGACTTTAACTTGTTTCATTGTTTTTCCCTTTCTGTATTATATACTTGACTGACTGTCTGCATTGCTTTTTTTATGGCAGACAGCCGAAAAGTGAAGATAACTCAAATCCGGTAGCCGATACCCTTCAGATAGTCCACACTTGCTTTTACATTTGTAAGGCTGTTTTCTACATTTCTCGGATCACATTCCTGCTCGATCGTGATATATCCGTTGTAGCCGATCTCCTCAAGAACAGAAGCTACTGCCTTGTAGTCGATCATACCCTTTCCGATGGGGCACATAGAGCCCTTTGCGCAGCCCTCGAAGAATCGGATGTGTTCACCCATGACTTCCTCATAGACCTTCGGATCAATATCCTTGAAGTGGACGTAGTCCAGACGATCCTTGTATTTTCTCAGCCATTCCACAGGATCCAGACCCGCATACTGAAGGTGGCCTGTATCTAATACAAAACCGGCGATATCATTCGGGATCTCCTCGGCAAGACGGTCGATCTCGTCACCGAATTCAATATATCCGCCGCAATGGGGATGCAGCACCGGTCTCACGCCGTAGCTGTTTGCTTTCTCGCAGAGTCCCTTGAAGTGGGAGATGAGCTTAGCCCAGCCTGCTTCATCCAGTCGGGGAGCGCGGTCGGAGTGTCCCGCAGCATAATCTCTCTCGTCATGTCCCCAGTCCATCACTGTCATGTAGGGGGTCGGCCATCTCTGACCATCCTCCCGCACCAGGGGAGGCAGCTTCGTAATGAGCCGGCAGATGCCGTCTACCTGATTCAGAAGCTTCTCGTAATTCTCGTCGCTTAAGCAGTCATCAAAGATAGTGCCCGCCACGATGGAGAGTTGATTCTTATTGAGCTCGGCGGTGACGCCCTCAATGTCATCGGTCGGGATCCAGCCGTTGGGTCCCAGCTCGATCGCACTGTAGCCTGCCTCATGGGCCTCTCTCAATACTCTCTGCCAGCTTGGGAGATTGGGATTTGTAATGTCGTCGACACCCCAGCAGCAGGGGGCACCGCAAATGTGAATAGCCATAATAATTTCCTCCGTTGAAATATGAGTCACGATTAATCTATTCATAAATATATCCTATTTTTCCCATTTTTCATTGTAATTTCTTGCGATGATTCGCTTTTTTCAGAAAATAAAAACACAGCAAAATGCAGCCGGACAAGGAGAAATAACAGGGAAAAATGCGATATTTCAATGCCGCAGATACGTTTAAGAAAAACACACAAAAAAGGCGGACAAACTTTTATTTATAAATCTTGCGAGACTTTTTTTAATGCTCTTCTCAGAACGTGATTCGCCGGATAAAATCCGGGTATCAGAAGGCTTCGTGAATGAGTTCCGATTGGCAGCTTTTTTAGTGCATTTCGGGATACAAAGGACAGGCAAGAACCGTCAGGATACATGACTGATAGGGCAGGCAGACTTCAGGTCTTATCGAAAAGAACAATA
>JAUNAN010000026.1:0-1772 GCA_030527595.1 Lachnospiraceae bacterium
CCCTGGCGCTGATACATGACTTTCTTCACTGCTCTGAAAATATTTTCATATCCGGTACAGCGGCAGAGATGTCCGGATAAAAGCTTTCTGAGCTCATCATCCGTGTAGATCTTTCCCTTCTCGAGGATTTCGGAGGCACTGACCATGAAGCCCGGTGAACAGAAGCCGCACTGAATCGCCGTCTCATCCAGGAATGCCTGCTGAATATCAGACAGGGTACCGTCCTCTGCCAGCATGCCCTCCAGCGTCCTGATGTCTTTTCCGTCTGCCCAGACAGCAAGATAAATGCAGGAGTTGAATGCCTCTCCGTCGATCAGCACCGTACAGGCTCCGCACTCTCCGACCTCGCAGCCTTTTTTTACGGAAGTCAGGGAATATTCATTGCGCAGCATATCTGTCAGGGAAGCCCTGACGTCTACAACAGCTGTCCGCTCTACACCGTTGATCGTACAGGTCACGATCTTATACTGTTTACTCATAACAGGTCACCTCCGCTCTTCTTTACAGCTTCAAGGAATGCCTGTTCTGCCATGGTGGAGCAGAGATGAAGTCGAAAATCCTTTGCTGCTCTCCAGCTGTCACGGGGATTGACATCCTCAAGTACTGCCTTCCCAAGGAATTTTGCTGTGTCTGCATTTGCAGCCATGCCGCGCACCTTAGCTTCGGCAGTGACCGCACGCATAGGCGTAGGAGCTGCGACGCCGAAGCCGACACGGACATCCTCCACGATCTTCCTGTCTTCGGACAGCTTCACATTAACAGAACAGCCAGTCGTCGCGATCTCCATGGCATTTCTCATGCCGTACTTGATATAGTGACCCTGATAACCCTCATAGGATTTCTTAGGAATCAGAACCGCTGTCTCAATTTCCGCACTTTTCAGGGCGACGCGTCCGGGACCGGTATAGAATTCCCTGATCGGCACGCGGCGCACGCCCTCAGGTCCGGTGATTTCGATGATTGCATCCAGTGCCCAGAGGGTCGAAGCCGAATCTGCCGAGGTCACGCCGTTGCAGGTATTGCCGCCGATCGTACCGATCGCACGAACCTGGGGTGAACCGACTTTATCGACTGCCTCACCGAGTACATTGATGTGCTTCTGTACGATCTCACTTGCGGTGATGTGGAGAAATGAAGTCAGGGACCCGATGCGGATCGTCTCATCCTCGTCCATTGTCACTCCGCGCAGACTGTCAATACCGTAAATACTGACCAGCGTACATCCGGCCATTCTTCCCTCACGAATCTTGATCAGTACGTCAGAGCCGCCTGCAATAATTTTTGCCTCCGGATGCTCCTGAAGAAGTGTTACGGCTTCCTCGACTGTTTTCGCTTCATAGAGCGCTTCAATATCATACATAACCGTTTCCCTCCTTTCAGTCTTTGATCAATCCTTCTTCTGTAAATCTCTTAAACAGAAGATGCGGATTCATCGGAATCTGGTTCAGTTCAACACCGGTAGCCTGCAGGATCGCATTGCGGATCGCAGGTGCCGGGGGAAGTACGGGCGGTTCTCCGAGTGCCTTGGTTCCATATGCACTGGTCGGCTCCGGATTCTCCACAAATCTTGCCTCAAGATGCGGATGATCCATAAAGGTTGAGAGTTTATAATCCAGCAGGTTGCCGTTCAGGAGCTTACCGGTCTTCTGATCATAGAGCATCTGCTCGGAAAGTGCATATCCGATTCCCATGCTCATACCGCCGTGCACCTGAGCCTCGGCAAGAGCCGGATTGATCAGAGTACCGCAGTCATGTACATTGATGATCTTCAG
>JAUNAN010000026.1:1872-20924 GCA_030527595.1 Lachnospiraceae bacterium
GAGAAGCCATCCACATAGCCGACAGGAGTCGTATGCTTTCTTCTGTATTCCAGAGAATCAAGTCCCAGTCTTGTACAGATATCCTCCACATGAGATTCCATGGCAAAGGTAGACTGCGGCATTCCGTAGCCGCGCATGGCTCCGGCAACCTGTCTGTTTGTAAATACCGTATATGCGTCGCACTCAAAATTCGGACACGGATACCAGGACGGCAGACAGTTCATACCCTTTGCATTCACGCCGTGTCCGTGCGATGCATAGGCACCCTGATTGGAAAAGCTCTCAAACTTTCTGGCAACAAGTGTTCCGTCCGGCTTCAGCCATGAGATCAGGTGATATCGGATCGCATGGCGCACGCGGCAGTTCCGGAAGGTCTCTTCTCTCGAGCACTCCAGCTTTACGAGACGTCCTCCGACCTGTGTGGACAAATAAGCACACAGCGGTTCCCAGAGCGCATCCTGCTTGTCGCCGAAGCCTCCGCCGATAAACGGCTTTACAACGCGGACACGTCCCCAGTCGATACCGAGTGCCTGACCGACGCAGCGTCTTACAATATGCGGAATCTGGGTCGAGGCGGTGACGTTAATCTTACCGTTCTCCTCCCAGGCATAGCACACGGCATTCTCAATATGACAGTGCTGAACCGTCGGTGTATCATACCACCCCTCTACTTTGATAAGTCCCGGCTCCTTGACTGCCTCCTGCAGATTTCCGATTCTGAGATCTGTGTGAGCAAGGATATTATTCGGATAGTTTTCATGAAGCTGAGGCGCTCCGTCCTTCATCGCTTCCTGTGCATCAAGAACAAAGGGAAGCTCCTCATATTCCACCTTAATGAGACGTACGGCGCGCATGGCCGCAACCTCATCCTCTGCAATGACCGCGGCAACATCATCCCCGTAAAAACGAACATGCTGCTCCAGAACATGACGGTCTGAGATATCCTGATGCGCCGGATCCATCGACCATGGATGTCCCGCGGTCGGAAACGTATGCTTCGGTGCATCGAAGCAGGTAAGGATCTTCACAACGCCGGGAACTTTCTCCGCCTCCGAAATATCAATTGACTTCACAATTCCATGAGTGATCTCAGAGTGTCTGATTTTTGCAATCAAAGCATTTTTCGGACACAGGTCATCCGTATACTTTGTGCGGCCGGTAGCCTTATCATATCCGTCTACACGAGGAATACTCTTTCCAATGTAATTTTCACCCATGATTCTGCTCTCCTTTTAAATCAATAAGTAGATAAGTCAGAATTTTACTGCCGATTTCGGCTTTCTTACAAAATCTCTTGATACCTGAATTATAGTATTCCGAAACTTATGTGTCAAACTACATCCATATGGTATTCGAAATAAAAAAAGGAAATAAAAAAAACAGCTCCAGAGAAAACTCTGAAGCTGTCAGTCAGCCGATAATCGGACTCGAACCGATGACCTACGCATTACGAATGCGTTGCTCTACCAACTGAGCCATATCGGCGAACACTCTTATTATACACAACTCTGAATGTTTTTCAACAATTATTTTCCGCAGATCCTGTTCTCCTCCGCCAAATTCTGCGGTTTGCGTTTCCTTCGTCTTATTCCGTCAGTTTTTCTGCAGTTTGCGTTTCCTTCATCTTATTCCGTCGGTTTTTCTGCAGTTTGCGTTCCCTTCGTTTCATTCTGCCGGTTTTCTCCTGCATATTCGTATACAGGAGAAATACCGGCAGATGAAGACGAATCTTACAGATTCTGCGTACTATATCTCTTCGTGCAGAAAATTTCTTTAGAGCAGATCTTTGACCGCATTTGTAACATCAACAGGGACATTTTCAATGTCGCCCGCATCGCTGCGTGAAGCAAGCTCCGGCAGAATCGGCAGATGAGCAACACGGGAAATGCTGTACTTCTTCGCAAGCTCCTCAGCACGTCCCTCGCCGAACGGATAAAGCTTCTTACCGCAGTCCGGACACTCCATGTAGCTCATATTTTCCACAATACCAAGGATCGGAACTGCCATCTGCTCCGCCATTCTGACCGCCTTTGCAACGATCATGGAAACCAGATCCTGCGGTGTCGTAACAATAATAATGCCGGTAAGCGGAAGTGACTGGAACACAGTCAGGGGAACATCACCCGTTCCCGGAGGCATATCGACAAACAGATAATCCAGTTCTCCCCAGTCTACACCTGTCCAAAACTGCTTAACGGCACCTGCAAGGATCGGGCCTCTCCAGAGTACCGGATCCTCAGAATTCGGAAGCAGGTTGTTGACAGACATCATAGAAAGACCTGTCTTTGTGATGACCGGATTTAATGTATTTTCATCCTTTGCTGTTGCCATCACCTCTCTCCCGAAAATCTTCGGGATAGACGGACCGGTGATATCGGCATCAAGGATACCGACCTTTTTGCCTTCTCTGCTTGCCGCAACGGAAAGCAGGGAGGTGACCATGGATTTTCCGACTCCGCCCTTGCCGCTCACAACGCCGATCATCTTTTTCACGACTGTACCTGCCATCGGCTCCTCAAGATTTGCTCTCGGCGCACGCTCTGAACAGCTTGCACCGCAGGAGGAACAGTCATGTGTGCATTCCTCTTCCTGAACATTTGTGTATTCTTCAGCCATTAAAGTAACTCCTCTCTTTCCGGCACCTGACCGGTTTATTTATAACACTGGATATTCAGATATCTTTTTTCTGCATCCATGCTATTTTCATTTTTGAATCCGATTGACACTTATATTTACTCATCGAATTTTTTTCTTCTGGATCTTTGACGTTCCCGTCTTTCCCTCCGTCTCTGTTCCGATGCCTGAAATTCCTCATAATCATCGTCATCCGGATAAGGATCACCGATCGCATTTCTCACAAGAGCATTTTCAAAATCGTCAGACTCGAATACATCCGCATCATCTTCCAGATCATCATATGATTCTTTTTCGTAGTATCCGTTCAATTCAGACGCATCAAAGGCCCTGGTCGTTCCGCCGTAATCTTCCTCAAAATCCCCGGATTTCTCCGGAGCATTGACAAAAATATCCGTGTTTTCTTCAGGTGCTGCCTGAGAATGAGAAACCTCTCGTTCCTCCTCAAAAGCAGCTCCGGAAGCAACGTCTCTGGCAAGCTGTGCAATACCTCTTCTCTTTCTCTCCGGCTTCTTTACCTCTTTTTCTGCACGTCTGGCTCTCTTATCCCGATTTTCCTCATAATAGGGATCCTCAAGACGGGATTCCAATTCTTCCGGAAGCGCTTCCTCGTCTTTACCGAAGAAGGGAACAGAATGCTTTCTGCCGAAGAATCCTTCACGTGCTTCCGGCCCGCTGAACTCATCGTCATACGAATCAGCTTCGTCGTAACGATCATCAAGAACGGGATCCCTCTTCTCTTCCGATCTGTATCCCCCTCCGAAGCCCTGCCTCTCTGATCTGCGGACGGCTTCCGCCTCCATCGCTTTCTGTCTGTTCTTAAATCGCAGGAATACAAGGATCACCGCGATCAATGTAGTGAGTGCGTCATAAATTAAGAAAGCTCCGGATAATTGATAGAGGAATCTGTTTAAGAATGAAGGATTCAGCATGATCAGGACAGAAAACCCGAGTGAGATAAATCCAGAAATCAAGATCAGCCACCATCTCAGCTCACCCAGCCTGTGAAGATCTACGGCATGCTGAAGCTTCAGAGAGCAGCCGATGAGCAGAAGCATACCGAACATCACAGCCGCATATTCCACGATCTCACTCCTCCGGACGAGACAGAGAACACCAAGGACCGTAATGCAGATTCCGCCGATCAGATCATATGCGATCAGATCGCCTTTATTTCTTCTGATCAGATACATCACCAGACGGAAAATGCCGATTACCGTACAGGTTCCGCCGATGATCACACCGATCAGAGCCTCGATCCTTTCCGGAAACAGAAAGAGCAGAACACCAAAAAACAAAAACAGAACAGTGATCAGAAGAGAAACTTTTCTCATCTTGCGAATAATATCTGATGAAATCATCCTGATCAACCTCCATGAAACCGACGAGCTTTAGAAGATCTCACTCCACTCCTCGATATTTTCTTCGGTAAATTTATAGGGATATCCGACGATCACTTCCGTTCCTCCGTCAGATGCTTCCGTGACGATAAAATCCCCCATCTCACCTGCCTTAAATTCCTCATTCAGCTCTCCCGTTATCTTTCCGTTATAGAGAGCTATGGAAACATAGGCACTCAGCCGTCCTACATCGATCGGATTCCAGAGATAGAAATACGGGCAGCATTTGTCGGCGCCGACATACTCTTTCATTTCCGAAGGCAGACCGAACCCGGTCAGCTTCACATCGGAGCCGGCAGCGGTCAGCGCATCCGCCGCAGCCTGCATGCTTTCGGGAGCGACAACACAGATCACTTTCATGTCCGGATGGTTTTGAAGCAGGGACATGGTCTGATTATAAATTTTCTGGTAATTGTCATCACCATATGCGATCTCTTCCATTGTCAGATTCGCATATTTCTCATCCTTCATGGTTTCCTTCATCGCATCGATCCAGATGTTCTGACTGGAGGAAGTGGAGGTCGATGAGATGATCGTCCAGGAACCGGTTCCTCCGCACAGATCCAGCACGGCATCCATCAGGGTGACGGCAATCTGCGTGGTGCCTGTCTGATTTACGAAAAGCTCGCGTGACGAGGGAGCCGCCGGCTTATCAAATGAACAAACATCGATTCCGGAATTCAGTGCTTCTTTTAACAGATCCTGAAGAGCTTCCGCATCAGATGCGGAAACAGCAATACAGGAAACCTTCTGCTCAATGAGATCCTTTATAAAGGTTTCCTGCTCGGCAACCGTACCGTTCTCCGGTTCGCAGACAATATAGTCCTTTCCGGCCTCCTTCATGATCTCCTCGAAGCCCTCAATTTCACGCTTCTCATAAGCTTTCTCAATGCTTGTAGTGACAATGGCATACTTTTCGTCAGCGGCAAGATCAACTGCTGATTCTGTTTTCTTTGTAGCATGTTTTGCGCATCCTGTCGCAGTTGCAAGAATGAGAACCATCGTCAGGAAAACGGCAATGACCCTTTTTAACATTTTTGCTCCTCCCGTAAACAAAAGAACAACAGCCGTCCCTGTAACGGCACGGCTGCAACAGTGCCTGCTCCCCTGCCGCGCGCTCCGGCGGGAAAGCAGAACTGTATAAAAATTCAATTATGCACAGACAATGCGAACCTTCAGCACATCCGAAATTGCATTCAGCGCATCAACAACTGCATTTGTCGGCTCTGTATCCGTGTCGATCAGTGTGTATGCAATCTCTCCGCGGCTCTTATTTGCAATGTTTGTGATATTCATTCCGGCATCACCGATAACAGTAGTGATTCCAGCCAGAAGATTCGGAAGATTTCTGTGGCTGATCGCAATTCTTCCTCCGGAAGTGCAGACACCCATATCGCATTCCGGATAATTGACGGAATGATGAATATTTCCGTTTTCCAGGAAATCTCTAAGCTCATTCACAGCCATGATCGCACAGTTATCTTCGGATTCCTGAGTGGAAGCACCGAGATGAGGTGTGACCAGTGCATTCTTAGTCTGGGCGATCGTCGGCGTTACAAAATCAGTAACGTATTTCTTAACTTTTCCGGAATTTAAAGCCTCTACAAGATCAGCTTCATCTACAAGCGGATCACGGGCAAAATTCAGAATTACGACTCCGTCCTTCATCTGATCAAGTGCACTCTTGTTGATCATACCGCGGGTACCGTCATTCAGCGGAACATGCACAGTAATATAATCGCATTCCTTATAGATATCATTTACGTCCTGTACGTACTGAATCTTGCTTGAAAGGTGCCATGCAGCCTTCAAAGAAAGATAAGGATCATAGCCATAGACCTTCATGCCGAGATTTACAGCCGTATTTGCGACCATAACACCGATGGCACCGAGACCAATGATACCAAGCTTCTTTCCGGAGATTTCATTTCCGGCAAACTGCTTTTTCTGCTTCTCGACCTTCTTTGCCAGATCCTCATTGTCAGCATGCTGCTCCAGCCACTCAATACCGCCCACGATGTCGCGGGAAGCAAGGAGCATGCCGGCAATAACCAGCTCCTTTACACCGTTTGCATTAGCTCCGGGTGTATTGAATACGACAATTCCCTGCTCCGTGCACTTTTCAAGCGGGATATTATTGACACCCGCACCGGCACGTGCAATAGCCTTGAGATTGTCAGAGAATTCCATCTCCTTCATATTCGCACTGCGAACAAGAATTACATCAGAATCATCTGTTTCAACCGCACTGTAACGATTATCAAATTGTTCCAGACCGCAGTCGGCAATGTTATTCAGGCAGTGATACGTGTACATGTTTCTTTCTCCTTTGTTACTCTATGTGTCGGACAGGGGAATTCCTGTCTTATGATGAACGGCAACGGCCGAATATCATACTATAATTTTACTCCTGCATGTCCCTCTGGTCAAAGACTGTTTCATTCGGCTTTCCTGCCGGTACCATCGGGAATACCATGTCCTCTCTGCAGAGTCTGCAGTCAATGAGAACCGGACCTTCGCATGCAAGCGCCTCTTTCAAGACAGCCTCCAGATCTTCTGCTCTTTCGACCCTGAAAGCCTTTGCTCCCATTGCCTCTCCAAGCTTTACGTAATCCAGAGAATCATTGAAGACTGTAGAGGAGTATCTCTTCTCATAGAAAAGATTCTGCCACTGGTATACCATTCCGAGAACACTGTTGTCCATAACAACTTCAATAATATGAAGGTTATTTCTGACAGCCGTGACCAGCTCATTCATATTCATGCGGAAACATCCGTCACCGGTAATGTTTATAACGGTCTGATCCGGTCGTGCCACCTTAGCACCGATTGCCGCACCCAGACCGTAGCCCATGGTTCCTAATCCACCGGAGGTCAGAAGCGTTCTCGGTTCTGAGTAACGATAATACTGTGCTGCCCACATCTGATGCTGTCCGACATCAGTGGTGATGATCGTATTCTTCTCTGAAAGACGATGGATCGTCTCGATCACATAAGGACCCGTCAGTCTGTCCTTATCATAGAACAGCGGGAACTTCTCCTTGAGATCGTTCACCTCAGCCTTCCATTCACGATGCTCCTGCTGTTTCATAACACTGAGCAGCAGTTTCAACGATTCATTCAGATCTCCGATCACACTCTGATCCACACGGACATTCTTATTGATCTCACAGGCATCCACATCGAACTGGAGGATCTTCGCCTGAGAAGCAAAGGTCGGTGTATGTCCTGTGTCTCTGTCCGAGAATCTGGTTCCCAGAGCGATCAGCAGATCGCAGCGGGTGACAGACAGGTTTGCAGCCTTTGTTCCGTGCATACCGAGCATGCCCATGTAGTCAGCATCATGCCCGTCAAATACACCCTTGCCCATAAGTGTGTCACTGACAGGTGCATCCACTCTGCGGATAAATTCGCGTACAGTATCCTTCGCCTCAGAGATAACGGCGCCGCCGCCCACAAGAATCATCGGCTTCTCAGCTTCTTCGATCATGGCAAGTGCGGCAGCAATATCCTCCTTGCGGATCGTGTCTGTCTTCGGTCCGATCGGAGCCGGCTTCATCGGCTCAAACTCCATGAGCGCTGCCGTGACGTCCTTGGTAATATCCACAAGCACCGGGCCGGGTCTTCCTGACTTTGCGATCCGGAAAGCACGGCGGATGGTAGGTGCAAGATCCCGGATATCCTTGACGATCACACTGTACTTCGTAACCGGCATCGTCACACCGGCAATATCGACCTCCTGAAAGCTGTCGCGTCCAAGAAGAGACAGTCCGACATTGCAGGTAATTGCTACCAGCGGAACGGAATCCATATGTGCGGTAGCGATACCTGTAACAAGATTGGTGGCACCGGGCCCCGAGGTTGCAAAGCATACACCCACTTTTCCGGAGGCACGTGCATAGCCGTCCGCTGCATGAGATGCTCCCTGTTCATGGGAAGTCAGGATATGACGGATCTCCGGATGCTTATAAAGCGCATCGTAGATATTGAGGATCGCACCGCCCGGATAACCGAACACGGTATCCACGCCCTGCTCTTTAAGACATTCAATTACAATTTCTGAACCATTTAACTGCATCGGTTCATTCTCCCTTAAGTTCTTATTTCGTTATCAGATATAGAGTGCCTGCATTAGTCCCTGCCAGGAATCTGAAGGACCGCACCCTTGCTGCCCGAAGTTACCATCGCTGCATATCTTGCGAGATAGCCCGTTGTGATCTTCGGCTCCACCGGTTTCCAGTTCTTTCTTCTCTCGGCAAGAACCTCATCGCTGACATCCACATTCAGAGTCTTCTCCGGAATATTGACCTTGATGATGTCACCTTCCTCGATCAGTGCAATCGGTCCGCCGACTGCTGCTTCCGGAGAGATATGACCGATCGATGCACCTCTGGATGCACCGCTGAAACGTCCGTCTGTGATCAGTGCCACGCTTGAGCCGAGACCCATTCCGGCAATTGCGGAAGTCGGGTTCAGCATTTCTCTCATACCCGGACCTCCCTTCGGTCCCTCGTAGCGGATAACGACAACATCACCGGCATTGATCTTTCCGCCAAGGATAGCGGCGATCGCATCATCTTCACAGTCAAAGACGCGCGCCGGACCCTCATGTACAAGCATTTCCGGAGCAACGGCACTCTGCTTTACCACGCCGCCTTCCGGAGCGATATTGCCGGAAAGAACAGCAAGACCGCCTGTCTTTGTATACGGATTTTCTACCGGACGGATGACTTCCGGATTTCTGTTGTAAGCATGCTCAATATTTTCACCGACAGTCTTTCCCGTCACTGTAATACAGTCAAGATCCAGAAGTCCGAGCTTATTCAGCTCATTCATGACAGCATATACACCGCCCGCCTCATTCAGCTCATCCATATAGGTATGACCGGCAGGTGCCAGATGGCACAGATTCGGTGTCTTTGCTGAATATTCATTCGCAATACGCATATCAAGGTCAAATCCGATTTCATGCGCAATTGCAGGAAGATGAAGCATCGTGTTTGTAGAGCAGCCGAGTGCCATATCGACAGTCAGCGCATTCCGGATAGAGCGCTCAGTAATAATGTCTCTCGGACGAATATTCTTTCTGTACATCTCCATTACTGCATTGCCCGCATGCTTGGCAAGACGGATACGTGCGGAGTAAACAGCCGGAATCGTTCCGTTTCCGCGAAGGCCCATTCCGATCGCCTCGGTCAGGCAGTTCATGCTGTTTGCGGTATACATACCGGAGCAGGAGCCGCAGGTCGGGCATCCGTATTCCTCAAACTCTTCGAGCTCGTCCTGAGAGATAGAGCCTGCCTGTCTCGCACCGACGGCTTCAAAAATGCTGGATAAAGAAGTTCTTTTTCCCTGTACATGTCCCGGAAGCATCGGACCGCCGCTGACAAAAACAGTCGGAATGTTCGTTCTTGCAGCTGCCATCAAAAGTCCCGGAACATTCTTGTCGCAGTTCGGGATACATACCATCGCATCAAACTGATGTGCCTGAATCAGTGCTTCAGTAGAATCAGCGATCAGATCTCTGGTAACCAGAGAGTATTTCATTCCTGTGTGTCCCATAGCGATACCGTCACAGACAGCAATTGCCGGAACGATCACCGGATATCCGCCTGCCTCGGCAACACCGAGCTTGACTGCCTCCGCGATCTTATCCAGGTTCATATGTCCCGGTACGATCTCGTTGAAGGAGCTGACGACCGCAACCAGCGGTTTTTTCATTTCTTCCTTTGTAGCACCAAGTGCGTTCCACAGAGATCTGTGGGGAGCCTGCTGAAGTCCTTCTTTTACATGTTCACTTCTCATAGGGGATCTCCTTTATATCTGATCCGGCCATCTGCCGGATGTTGTCTCTTTCCGGTTAAGCAGCCATCCGCAGTCCGCTGCACTGCCTGCTAATAAATAAACGTTTTTACATACGGGCAAGAATTGCATCGCCCATCTCTGCTGTTCCTACCTGCGTGCATCCTTCGGACATAATGTCGATCGTGCGGAAGCCGTCCTTCAGAGTCTGCTTGACCGCTGCTTCGATTCTGTCCGCCTCCTCATCCAGATCAAGGCTGTATCTTAACAGCATTGCCGCGGAAAGAATCGTCGCGATCGGGTTTGCAATTCCCTTTCCGGCAATGTCCGGTGCAGATCCGCCGCTCGGCTCATAGAGACCGAGTTTTGTCTCATTGAGAGATGCGGAGGGCAGCATGCCGATGGATCCGGTAATCATAGATGCCTCATCGGAGAGAATATCGCCGAACATGTTTTCTGTCAAGACAACATCGAACTGTCTGGGATCCTTCACAAGCTGCATAGCCGTATTATCCACGAGCATCCAGTCGAAATCAACCTCAGGATAATCCTTTGCCACTTCTGTAACGACAGCTCTCCAAAGTCTGGAGGAATCCAGTACGTTTGCCTTATCCACAAGGGTGACGTGTTTGCCGCGCTTCATGGCAATCTCAAAGGCCTTCACTGCTGTTCTGCGGATCTCGTCCTCATTATAGGAAAGCGTGTCCACTGCAGTCTTCACGCCGTTCTCCTCGAACGTCTTTCTGTCTCCGAAATAGAGACCGCCTGTCAGCTCCCGGACCATCATGATATCGAAGCCGTCCTTGATGATCTCTGCTTTCAGCGGGCATGCCTCCTTCAGCTCGTCATAGAGATAAGCCGGTCTCAGATTTGCAAACAGTCCCAGTGCCTTTCTGATCTTCAGAAGCCCTGCCTCCGGTCTTTTTTCCGGGGGAAGCTGATACCAGGGAGACGTCTTTGCGTCTCCTCCGATGGAGCCCATGAGCACCGCATCGGAAGCCTTGCATGTCTCAATCGCTTCATCCGTAAGAGGAACTCCTGTTGCATCGATGGAAGCGCCCCCCATCAGTACGTCCTCAAACGTAACGCTGTTGCCGTTCATGGAAACTGCCTTCTCCAGAATGCGTCTCGCCTGTGCTGTAATTTCCGGACCGATTCCGTCGCCGGCGATCACTGCTACCTTGTAATTCATCACTCACACCTCTTCCTTTAATACAAAAAGAAGGAGAGGTTGTCCCCCTCTCCTTCCTCCAAACTACTTATTTCTTCTTTTCTTCCTTCTTCGTTTCAGCAATGATAGCCTGTTCCGGCTTCTCTACCTCTGCGATCGCGCTCTTGCGCATCGGAATTCTGCAGTTTTTGTTGTTTCCGAATTCAACGATCACGTCTTCATCGGTCACATCGAGGACAACACCGTAAAAACCACTTGTTGTAATGATGCTGTCGCCTACAGCAAGATCATTGAGCATAGCTGTAATTTTCTTCTGCTCATTGCGCTGCGGACGAATCATGAGGAAATACATGATTGCAATCATAACGACCAGCCATACAACCAGTGAAATACCGCTGCTAGCGGTTGCAACTGTAAAATTCATATTCTGCCTCCTATACTAAAACAATACAAATAACATCATAAACTATCCTGCAAAGGCTTTCAAGAATATTTTCCCAAAAATCGGGTGTTACCCGCATTCTGCCTGCGACAGAGCTCTGATAAAGAACGCCGGGGCACACTCTGTGTTACTGTTTTTCGTGCCATCCCGCAAGACGCATCTTCCGATAGGACTCAAAGCGCCCCTCATCCAGTGCATCCCGGATCTCCTCCATCATATTGTTGTAGTACCAGAGATTATGCATGACGCAGAGTCTCATGCCGAGCATCTCGTTTGCCTTCAGCAGATGACGGATATAAGCTCTTGAGTGATTGCGGCAGGCCGGACAGCCGCAGGTCTCATCGATCGGTCTTTCATCCAGCTGATACTTCGCATTGAACAGATTCAGATGCCCGTGATTGGTATAGACATGACCGTGACGTCCGTTTCTGCTCGGATAGACGCAGTCAAAGAAGTCCACTCCTCTGTAGACACCTTCCAAAATGTTTTCCGGTGTACCCACGCCCATGAGATAAACAGGCTTATCCTGCGGCAGATACGGAACCGTCTCATCCAGGATGTGATACATCTGCTCGTGCGACTCACCTACTGCCAGTCCGCCGACCGCATAACCCGGCAGATCCAGCTCGCGGATCCGCTTTGCATGCTCGATACGAATATCCGCAAAAATCGCACCCTGATTAATTCCGAACAGCATCTGATCACGATTGAGCGTATCCGGCAGATCGTTCAGACGTGCCATCTCCGCCTTACACCGTTCCAGCCATCTTGTCGTTCTGGCAACAGAATCCTCCACGTATCTGCGATCCGCAAGTGCATTCGGGCATTCATCAAAGGCCATCGCAATCGTTGATGCAAGATTAGACTGGATCTGCATGCTCTGCTCCGGACCCATAAAGATCTTGTGCCCGTCAATATGAGAGCGGAAGGTAACTCCCTCTTCCTTTATTTTTCGGAGACCGGCAAGAGAAAATACCTGAAATCCGCCGGAATCCGTGAGCACCGGTCCCTTCCAGGACATGAATTTTCTGACTCCGCCCATTTTTTTCACGATCTCATCTCCGGGGCGCACGTGAAGATGATAGGTGTTGCAAAGCTCTACCTGTGTCTTAAGCCCCTCGAGATCAACAGAGGAGACCGCTCCCTTAATGGCAGCCACGGTTCCCACGTTCATAAAGGCAGGTGTCTCTATCGTTCCGTGAACCGTTTCCATTCTGGCGCGCTTCGCCCTTCCCTCGATTTTTAATACCTTGTACATACTTTTCTCCCGTTCCTGTTTTTGAGTTTCCCAGGTTCGTATCCTGTTCGATCGGATATTGCCGTCGGGATCTAAAAAGTTTCCATTCGCAAAATGAAGACACTGCCGAAAATCCCGACAAGAGACGGATTTTCTCCGTACATCTTTTCCTGATCATAAGGTATCTTTCTTAAGTTTTTATTAAGAGTCTCTCCTTAAGATCCGAAAAAAGTATCTGAAAAGTGTCCATTTTTCACATTTTGCCGAATATTCATTATATCTTAAGAGATTCGGAAAAGCAACGAACCGCTTAATATGTCGCTTGTATTTAAAAATCGCTTGGATTATAATGCGAAAAGACTGCGAAAAAGGGGCATTTTGCCCCGATTCTTTTTCCTTCGGATCATGAATGTTTTCTTATTTAATACTTTTTCAGTGTTTTTGATCCAAAGCATCACTATTTTCCGAATCATATGGATTCTGACGCGGTTTAAACAGACAGAAACGTGTTCCGGCTCCGCTGCTTTCTATAGAAAAGCGGAGGGACCACCTTTCAAATACTTTTTAGAAAAGAAGGTTTTTTGATTTTATGAGTGAAAAGAATTATACGCTCGGTATTGACATCGGTTCTACAACCGTAAAGATTGCAGTCCTCGACGAGGAAAACCAAATTCTCTTCTCCGATTATCGCCGTCACTTTGCGGAAATCCAGGATACAGCCGCTGCTCTGATTCGCGATGCCTACAGTAAGCTCGGTGACATCAGCGTATCTCCGGCCATTACGGGGTCGGGCGGCCTGACTCTGGCATCTCATCTCGGGGTTGCCTTTGTTCAGGAGGTCGTTGCCGTTTCTACAGCACTTAAGACCTGGTGCCCGAAGACAGACGTTGCGATCGAACTTGGCGGCGAGGACGCCAAGATCATTTACTTTGAAAACGGAAATATCGAACAGCGTATGAACGGAATCTGTGCGGGCGGAACCGGGTCCTTTATTGACCAGATGGCCGATCTGCTTCAGACAGATGCTTCCGGACTGAATGAATATGCAAAGCACTATCAGGCTGTCTATCCCATCGCTGCACGCTGCGGCGTATTTGCCAAGACAGACATTCAGCCGCTGATCAATGAGGGTGCCACAAGAGAAGATCTTGCAGCCTCCATCTTTCAGGCTGTCTGTAATCAGACGATCTCCGGACTTGCCTGCGGCAAACCGATCAGAGGCCATGTCGCCTTTCTCGGCGGCCCGCTTCACTTCCTGGATCAGCTGAAGGAGACCTATATCCGCACGCTGAATCTGGATGACGAGCATGCCATCACGCCGGATAACTCTCACCTCTTTGCTGCGAGCGGCGCTGCCATGAACGCGGAAAATGCTGCCAGAACGGAGGCAAAGACACAGGAGCGTTCCTATGAAGACGGTGACGAGAAGGTTGCACTCTCTGCTCTCTCCGAAAAACTGACGCACGGCGTAAAAATGGAATTTGAAGTCGCGCGCATGGAGCCGCTCTTCTCCTCAAAGGATGACTATGAAGCGTTCCGCACACGTCAGGATCAGTACAAGGTTGCAAGACAGGAACTCTCCTCCTATCACGGAAAAGCCTTTCTGGGAATCGATGCCGGAAGCACCACTACCAAAACAGCTCTGATCTCCGAAGACGGCAAACTTCTTTACTCTTTTTACGATAATAATCACGGAGATCCCCTTGCCACCTCCATCCGCGCGATCAAGGAAACCTATGCGCATATGCCGAAGGATGTTGAAATCGTCGGCTCCTGCTCCACAGGCTACGGTGAGGCGCTCATCAAAAGTGCTCTTCTTCTTGATGAGGGTGAGGTAGAGACGATCTCCCATTACTATGCCGCCAAGTTTTTCGAGCCGGAAGTAGACTGTATCCTTGATATCGGCGGTCAGGATATGAAGTGTATCCGCATCCGCGATCACGCGGTGGATGACGTCATGCTGAACGAGGCATGTTCCTCCGGCTGCGGTTCCTTCATCGAAAACTTTGCCACCACCCTGAACTTCTCCGTTCAGGATTTCGCAAAGGAAGCGCTCTTTGCCAAGTATCCGATCGATCTGGGAACCAGATGCACGGTATTTATGAATTCCAAGGTCAAGCAGGCACAGAAGGAAGGAGCAACCGTTGCGGATATTTCCTCCGGTCTTGCCTACTCTGTCATCAGAAATGCGCTCTATAAGGTAATCAAGGTGTCCGATGCCTCCGAGCTCGGAACGCGCATCGTAGTACAGGGCGGCACGTTTTATAATGATGCGGTTCTCCGCAGCTTTGAGAAGATCGCGAACTGCCAGGTGATCCGACCGGATATTGCCGGAATCATGGGGGCCTTCGGTGCCGCTCTCATTGCCCGTGAGCGGTACAGCAGTGAAAGACCGACTTCCATGCTCAGCCTGGAGCAGATCAATGCCTTTGAGTACTCTACATCCATGACGCACTGCAAGGGCTGCACCAACAACTGCCGTCTGACCGTGAACAAATTCTCGGGAGGAAGAAGATATATCTCCGGAAACCGCTGCGAGCGCGGTATCGGTCAGGTAAAAAATAAAGACAATCTTCCGAATCTTGTAGATTACAAGTACCACAGACTCTTTGACTACACACCGCTTGAGAAGGAAAATGCTCCCAGAGGTCAGGTCGGACTTCCGCGTGTTCTCAACATGTATGAGAATTACCCGCTGTGGTTTACATTTTTCACAAAGCTCGGCTATCAGGTAGTACTCTCTCCGACTTCTACACATGCTATGTATGAGCTCGGCATCGAGTCGATCCCCAGCGAGTCAGAGTGCTATCCGGCGAAGCTTGCCCACGGACATGTTGAGTGGCTGATCAAGCAGGGCGTAAAATTTATCTTCTTCCCTGCAATTCCTTATGAGCGCAACGAATTCCCGGACGCAGTCAACCATTACAACTGTCCGATCGTAACCTCTTATTCGGAAAATATCAAAAACAACGTAGAAAATCTTCGTGATCAGTCTATCAATTTCATGAACCCGTTCCTTGCGCTTTCCGATGAAAAGATCTTTACGGACAGAATGGTGGAGATCTTCCCTGCTATCGACAAAAGCGAGATCATCCCGGCCGCACACGCAGCCTGGGAGGAGCAGACACGATGCAGACAGGATATTGAGGACAAGGGTCGCGAAACACTGAAATACCTGGAAGAGACAGGTCGCCACGGTATCGTGCTTGCAGGCCGTCCGTACCACATCGATCCGGAGATCAACCATGGTATTCCGGAGCTGATCAATACCTACGGCATGGCAGTCCTGACAGAGGATTCGATTTCTTCGCTTGCGGAGATCGAGCGTCCGATCCGCGTAAATGACCAGTGGATGTATCACACACGTCTCTATGCGGCTGCAAATTATATCAAGACAAGAGACGATCTGGATATTATCCAGCTGAACTCCTTCGGCTGCGGTCTGGATGCGGTCACTACAGATCAGGTGCAGGAAATTCTTTCCGAGAGCGGAAAGATCTATACCTGCCTGAAGATCGATGAGGTCAATAACCTCGGTGCGGCAAGGATTCGTGTCCGCTCTCTGCTGGCTGCGATCCGCGTCCGCAAGGAAACAAAGCCGGAGCGCACAATTAAGCCCTCCTCCATTACGCACATCCCCTTCACTCAGGAAATGCGTAAAAACTATACGATCCTCGCACCGCAGATGTCTCCGATTCATTTCCGTATTCTGGAGCCTGCATTTAATTCGGAGGGATATAACTTTGTCGTCCTGAAGAACGACAACAAGAGTGCCATCGACACGGGTCTGAAGTTTGTCAACAATGATGCGTGCTATCCTTCCCTGATCACGGTCGGTCAGATCATGGCTGCCGTCACCTCCGGGGAATATGATCTCAATAAGCTCGCAGTCGTCATGACACAGACCGGCGGAGGCTGCCGTGCCTCCAACTATGTCGGCTTCATCAGACGCGCGCTCAAGAAGGCGGGACTCGGCTTCATTCCGGTACTGTCGCTCAACTTTAACGGATTTGAGCCGCAGCCTGGCTTTAAGATCACTCCGAAAATCCTGGTAAAGCTGATCTATGCGGTAATTTTCGGTGATATTCTCATGAAGTGCCTGTACCGCATGCGTCCTTACGAGCTGAAAAAAGGATCCGCAAACAGGATGTATGAAAAGTGGACGCAGAGATGTATCTCCTTCTGCGAAAACCCGAAGGGCGGCATGCTCAGATTCAATCAGCTCTGCCGTACCATGATCCACGATTTCGATAATCTGCCGATCACAGACGAGAAAAAGCCGAGAGTCGGTATCGTCGGCGAGATCCTGGTCAAGTTCTCACCGCTGGCAAATAACGAACTCGTTAATCTTCTGGAAAAAGAAGGTGCCGAGGCAGTGGTTCCGGATCTTCTGGATTTCTTCCAGTACAGCTTTTATAATGCGAACTTCAAGTCCGAAAATCTGGGCTTTAAGAAGAGCTACGCGCTGAAGATGAACGCCGCAGTCAGAGGAATCGAGTTCCTGCGCGGCGCCGCTTCCAAGGAATTTGCCAAGAGTAAGCATTTCGCTCCGCCTGCAGATATCGCACATCTCGCAAAAGCGGCCTCTCCGATCGTCTCGAACGGAAATCAGACCGGTGAGGGCTGGTTCCTGACAGGAGAAATGCTCGAGCTGATCGAGGAGGATGTTCCGAATATTGTCTGCATCCAGCCCTTCGGCTGCCTGCCGAATCATATCGTGGGAAAGGGTGTTATCAAGGAGATCCGCCGCCATTATCCGCAGGCGAATATCGCAGCAGTCGATTATGACCCGGGTGCTTCCGAGGTCAACCAGCTGAACCGCATCAAGCTTATGCTCAGTACAGCTCAGATGCGTATGAAGGACTGAGGAATTTATGCAGAAAGCAATTCTTGCCGGTCTGTGTACAGACCGGCGCACTGACTTTAAAAAATCTATGAAAGAGACTGCCGCTCTTGCGGATGCTGCTCAGATCGAGATCGTCGAGACCATTACCCAGAATCTTCCGACACCGGTCACCGGCACTCTGATGGGCTCCGGCAAGATCGAGGAACTCAAGGAAGCCGCACTGGCATGGGATGTCGATCTGATCATCTTCGATAACGCACTCTCTCCCGTTCAGCAGCGCAATCTCTCCCGTCTGACAGAGACGGAAATACTGGACCGCACCGGTCTCATACTTCGCATCTTCTCCGATCGTGCCCGTACGCGCGAGGCGATCCTTCAGGTCGAGTCCGCGAAGCTCACCTATATGCTTCCGCGGCTTGCGGGAATGCACACGGATCTGGGCCGTCAGGGAGGTGCCAGTGGTGCCATGAGTAATAAGGGTTCCGGAGAAAAAAAGATCGAGCTGGACAGACGTCACATCGAACACCGCCTTGCGGAATATCGCAAGGAGCTTGTTTCGGTTGAGAAGGAGCGTGAGACGCAGCGGAAAAAGCGCCTGAATTCCGGAATTCCGAGAGTCTCTCTCGTAGGTTATACCAACGCCGGGAAATCCACGATCCTGAATGAAATGCTTGCGCAGTACGGCAGGGATAAAGAAAAAACCGTCTTTGAGCAGGACATGCTGTTCGCGACTCTGGACACTTCGATCCGTGAAATCTGTCCCGGAAAGAACGAAAAGCCTTTCCTTCTTGCGGACACGGTCGGATTTATTTCCAATCTGCCTACTACCCTGATCAAGGCCTTCAGATCCACCCTTGACGAGGCATGTTATGCGGATATTCTGCTCCTTGTCTCCGATGTCTCCGACCCAGATTTCCGCGAGAATCTGCAGATCACTATTGATACTCTCGCAGAGATCGGCGCAGGTTCGGTTCCGAGAATCTATGTCTTCAACAAGGCTGACAAGGTCACGGATTTTGAAGCTGCCGATATTTCCGCAAGAGGTATGACCGCCGAGGATGCGCGCATCACCATGTCGGCCAAAAAACCTGAGGATATCACCCGCCTGGCTCTTTTGATAGAGGAACGTCTCAATGACGGAAAGATCTCCTGCGACATGGAGATCCCCTACACGGACGGCGGAGTGCTGAACGCTCTGAAAAAGTCGTCGGATCTCGAGATTCTCGACTATACGGAGAACGGCACCAGAATTCACGTAATCTGCTCCAAGGAAGATGCCGCACGCTACGCGCGGTTTATTCTGAAATAAAAACACAAAACGCCCCGAAGCCTATGCTGCCTCACACAAAATGTGTGCCGGCATAAAGCTTCGGGGCGTTTATACATGTTCCATTTTATTACATTTTATAAATTTATCACGCACAGACGGTTGTGCGAATACAACTGTCGTTACAGCGTTGTGTGGACGAGCTTCGGTCTGAATCCGTCTTTCTCAAGCTTCTCCATGATCATATGCTTAT
>JAUNAN010000027.1:0-15055 GCA_030527595.1 Lachnospiraceae bacterium
TGGTGCTCATGCTCATCGTGATCATGGTGATGCTCATGCTCGTCATCGGCATGGTGGTGATGCTCATCCGGTTCCGGCAGCTTTGTCAGGTCAATAACACCGCCTTCCATCGTATCAAGCACTTTCTTTCCGCCAAGCTGGGCAACCGGAGTCGTAATGATCGTTGCCTGCGGATTCAGCTCGCGAAGAAGTGCCAGAGCCTCCTCGATTTTTGCCGGAGTGGCCTTCTCTGTGTCTGTACGGCTCAAAACGATCGTACCTGCAGCCTCCACCTGATTCTTAAAGAACTCTCCGAAGTTTTTCAGGTACATTTTGCACTTCAACACATCCACGACAGTTGTAGCGGAATTGATCGTAAGTCCGGCACCGTCCTCGGCACGCTCAACAGCATGAAGGACATCAGAGAGCTTACCGACTCCTGACGGCTCAATAATAATGCGGTCCGGGTGATAGGTCTTTGTGACCTCTGCCAATGCAGAGCCGAAATCACCTACCAGAGAGCAGCAGATGCAGCCGGAATTCATTTCACGGATCTCAATTCCCGCATCCTTCAGAAAGCCTCCGTCAATGCCGATCTCGCCGAATTCATTTTCGATCAGAACTACCTGCTGTCCCTTGAAGGCATCACTGAGCAGTTCCTTGATCAGTGTTGTTTTACCGGCTCCCAGGAAACCGGAAATAATATCTACCTTTGTCATAAAATCCCCTTCTTTCTATTAATAATTGTTAATAATGATTCTTGATGATGCATACGGGTATTCCTGCGAACACAGCTTTATGCAAGCCTTTCCTGCACCGACAGATTTCATCTGTGTTAACTGTGCTCCCGCTTCAATCCCGAAATCAGTTTGAAGCATACAATGTGAGTTGTATCATTTTTGCGCGACTTCGTCAAGTATGATGAATTGCAAGACAGGTGCCCATACCCAGGTCTTTCCCTGCTATCCGCACTGCCTTTGAAGACCAGCCGTCTGCGCAAAGAAACTCTGCATGACGACTGCCGTTCTCATCACGCACAAGCTCCGCTCCGAAAATCACGATATGATGAAATCCGTATTTCGGATGATGGAACAGCTGTACATAGGCAATTCCGCCGCTTCTTAAGAGACGCAGAAGATTCTGTTCACTCAGAATACAGCGCGCAGAAACACGGACATGAGTCAATTCCAGCTTGCGGGCAGCCAGGCGAAGATAAACAGGATAGAGAAGGTCCGAGGTTCCTCCGAAAAGATGCTTCTCATCCACATTTCTATAGATCATGCTCCTCTCTCCGAGCTCCGCCACCGTCTCAAAAATGCTTTGCGCGGAGATCCGGTGCGATTTCTCTACATAGCGGTTCTGCCAGGCAGCAAATAGATTGGTAACCGCAGTGGGTCCGCAGTGTCTGTTGTATCCGCTTCCAAGATGAGAAAACTCAGCTGTCGTATGACATTCGGCAAACCTCTCCCAAGAGGAAGCGATCGGTCTCACCGATCTCCTGCCGTCCTCCGCCTGTCCGTTCTCCTGTACCGGAGTACGTTTTTCATAAAATGAAAGAATCGTGCGGTAATAGCGCGCCAAAGTCGCCGGAGGTGCTGTGTAGATCTCATGCTTGGCTTTGGGAAAGACAACAACGCGGGCTGTTTTGCATTTTCCGGCAAAAGCATCCTGACCGGAATTATCTACATAGGTGTCATATCCCGCCTGACAGATCAAAACAGGAATCTTCACATCCTGTGCATGAAGAAGCACGCTGTCTGTCGCCCGGATCGCTGCTCTTGCCCAGGCATAGGTTGCCTCGCTGGTCTGATATTCCGGCGTCTCTCTTCGCTGATTCAGCGTATATTCATATCGGGCTCTTGATCTTGCACCGCTTTTCGCAAAACGGTCTTTTCCGTCAAATCCGCCGTCACGGTTTACGAGCTGACTTCTCCATCCCATCGTGCGCGACACCGCATAGAGGACATGCTGTCTGAAATGGCTCATCGTCATGCTGTTCATGCGCAGCATAGGGGAACTTAGCACTGCTGCGGAAAAATACTCCGGACACTGCTCGAGAAACAAAGCGACAATTGCCCCGCCCATGCTGTGAGCAAACAACAGCTTCACGGAATCGGGGTCGTCTCTCATTACGATCTTCTTCATGAAGGTGCGCAGATCCCTTACGTATTCCCGGAAATCGTCTACAAATACATGATCCTTTTCCGGAACCTCCCTACCTGAAAATCCATGTCCTCTCTGCTCAGGAAAATAGACCGAGTACCCTGCCTCGTAAAAATTATAGATCATCTCATGGTATTTGCCGAAAAATTCGCAAAATCCATGAACCATAACAATGCATCCCCGCGGATGATTCCGAACCGCCTTGTAATAATTGAGCGCAGTTCCGTCTTTGCTCCGGAAATAGCCTCTTTCGATATGTTCGGCAAGCCAGGGCTGAACTGTATTTTTCATATATTCGGAGTATGCATGATCCTCAAAAGGTACCAATACGAAAGCCTCCTTCCTCAAGCTTTTAATGCGCGATCACTTTTGCGCCAACGAGCTGATGTCCGCAATCTGCTTTGCAGTCTGCTCATGAGCGCAGTCTGCATCAAAAGATATTGCTCCGCTATGTTACATATAGCTAACTTTAAGTCTATCAAAAATCAGGCATCTGTGACGGAACAGTTTTTCTACTATGTATCCCGCCCATGCATACGCGAACCTGAGCCGTCTTCAGAACGGCTGCGCCTGTATCTTTACGCCTCTAAGCCGTGTACCTCCTCTATCCCCGTTCCTCATCTTTTAGTCTTGTAATTTCTATAATCGTTCAATTCATATCTTTCATATTGTTTTACTATGTTTTATATGATATACTCAAATCATCATCGGAAAGGAGGAGCATTTGAGTAATGAGTGAATTATTCGGTATCAGTGCAAATAAAGAAATCAGATTAAACGAACAGCTGAGCGTTTTCTTCTCAAAGGGAAAGTTCCATCCGGACGGCTGGGGGCTCGCCTGCTTCCGTAAATATAACGTTTCAATTGAAAAGGAACCTGTCTCTTCCACATCCAGCCGCTATCTCAGACAGAGACTTCTCGCCGGGATCACCGCAGATCATTTGATTGCCCACTTAAGAGATGCAACACGCGGAGAGATCATGTATGAAAACTGCCAGCCCTTCTCTCTCACGGACTGCACGGGCCGCACCTGGACACTCGCCCACAGCGGTACCATCTTTGATTTTGATGCACTCTCCAGATACGTACCCGAACAGGACGGAACAAGCGACAGTGAGCGCATCCTGTTCTACTTTATTGATCAGGTCCGGCAGGTAACGAACCGCATGGGAAAACCGCTGTCTCCCGAGGAGAGATTCCGCCTGCTCGATGCCAGTATCGGATTTATGTCCCGGGAAAATAAGCTGATCCTTCTCATCTATGACGGAGAAGTGACCTATGCACATACGAATTACAGAGATTCTTTATTCATGTTGAAGGAGGAGGATGCAGTATTCTTCTCCACCACCCGTCCGGACAGCCGTCCATGGGAGCCGGTTCCTCTTAACACGCTGATCGGATGTGTCGGAGGCACTCTCGTTTACACGGGCAGAGACCATCATCATGAGTATCTGAACGAAGAAGAAAAAGAGAGACTTCTCTACATGGATTACGCATTTCTGTAAACTGCGCAGATCGAATCTGCGAGCAGTCAGGAACGGATATTATAAACATGAGGATCCCGGAAAACGGTTCATCAAAGCAAAAAACTGTGGTTATCTGAAAAGCTTATTCTGGTGTGCTACCCGTCAAGTGGACAATGAATAATTAAAACTTTTTGTTTCGCCAGTTGGTAATCCAACTGGCGATTTTCTATGCTGCGGACAGGTATTCTTCGTGGTATTCCAATGGTGACATGCACCTTAATCCACGTTGGATCCGTTCACCATTATAATAGTTGATATATTCTTCAATCGTAGCCTTTAGATTTTCTCTCAGAGTAAACTTTTTCCCATAGTAGGTTTCACGTTTCAAAATCCCCCAGAATCCTTCCATCGGGCCATTGTCAATGCAGTGTGCTACGCGGGACATGCTTTGCTGCATGCCCTGTTTCTGAAGCCGTGTATGAAACTGTGCACTTGTATACTGAAATCCTCTGTCAGAATGAAACAGCGGATGGGCATCAGGCTCCAACTTAACAGCCTTGTCAAACGTATTCATGACAAGTGGATTGTCATTACGGTCACTGATCTGAAATGCTACGATACGCCGATCATACAGATCAAGAATAGCACTCAGATATAGCTTATGGACCTCGTCTCCGGTGCCATATTTAAATTCACTCACATCTGTCAGCCATTTCTCATTCGGTCTATCCGCATGAAAATCTCGGTTTAATACGTTGTCTGCCATGTAATACGGATCACGTCCATGTCTGGTGCAGCTTTTGGGTCTCCATTTAATGGCTGACTGTATTTTCTTCTTTCGGCAGATCCGTAAAACCCGCTTGTCATTGACATGAACACCATGTCTGGCATCCAGTTCATCGCGTATTCTTCGATACCCCATGTCCGGATGCGCTTCATGGATCTTTTCTATCGTATCTGTGATTTCCAGGTTTTTCTGCTCACTGGCACTTACAGGATGCTTTAACCAGCGGTAATACGCTGATCGGGCAACCTTTAGAAATCTGCAAAGCCAGAGAACTGAGTAATGCTTTGTTTCTGATAATTCTTTGATCGCCTGATAGAGCAGAAGATGGCGAGTTAGAGATAGCGACCCTTCATCTCCAACTCTCTGACTTTTTTTAACACATCATTTTCCATCTGCAGTTCTTTATTGCGTCGTTCCAACTCTGCGATCTTATCTCGTAATTCTTCCTCTGGAGTACGACTCGGCATAGTGCCGGCACGTTTCCCCCTGCGATCTTCCAGACCAGCGGCCCCCATTTTTTCGTAACGGAGCACCCAGTTACGTACCTGCTGATAAGAGCAGTTGTACTTTAACGCAGCTGCGCCGTAGTTCTTATCATTTGCAATACATTCCAGGACTATTTTCAGTCGTTCCTCTGTCGTTGTATTTCTGGCTTTTCTCATGTGGCTTCCACCTCCGCTTCCGCGTGATTTCAGTTCTCCATGAGTAGTATACTGCTTAATCCAGTTGTGTAGTTGACAAGTAGCGCGCAGATGATATTTTCTGACTATATCAGCTTGGCTTCCTAGCCCATTGAGATAGTCATTCACGGCTGCCAGCTTTGTTTCAGTACTATAAGTGTTATTTTTCTTTGGATTGATCAGTGCGGTTGGTCCGCCTGAAATATAAAGATCTCTCCATGCTTGAATGGAGCTCTCAGCAACAGATAGTTGCCTTGCCGCCTCACTTAAGCCCGTCTTTCCAGCTAGAATGTTTTCTACTGTTCGGATCTTATCCACAGTGTCAATCTTACTTTTTCTGGACATAATAATACCCCCAAGTAGGTTTCATATTTCTATGTCCTACTTGGGGGTAGCATATCATTCGGATAACCACAGTTTTTTATTATCTTAACCGTTTGCTTTATTAGCCGCCTCCTCTTATCTGGCCGCAATTCTCTCCGCTTCGGTCAGATCCTTTATGATCTCGCCTCCGATGATCAGACCGACCACAGAAGGAACAAAGGAAATACTTCCGGGAATGTCTCTTCTCTCCGTACACTTATGCTGTGCACCGGGAGGACAGATGCAGTGTGCGCGGCAGCTGATCGCCATATCCTCCAGAGGGCGCACCGGCTGTTCCTCGGAATAGACCACCTTCAGAGATTTTACGCCGCGCTTCTTCAGCTCTCTGCGCATAACCTTTGCAAGCGGGCAGACACGGGTCTGATAAATATCCGCGACCTTAAACCCTGCAGGCTCCAGCTTATTTCCCGCTCCCATGGAGCTGATGACGGGGACCCCGACCTCCTGAGCCTTCATGATGATCGAGATCTTCGCTGTCACGGTATCAACGGCATCCACTACATAGTCGTAGTCTTCAAAGTGAAACTCATCGGCATTTTCCGGAAGATAGAAGCAGTTATGAATGGTCACCTCCACATTCGGATTAATATCCTGCATGCGCTCCTTCATAACCTCGGTCTTATATTTTCCGACCGTCTTTCTGGTCGCATGGATCTGACGATTCAAATTGGTCAGACAGACCTTATCATCATCGATCAGATCAAATTTACCGACTCCGGATCTGACCAGAGCCTCACAGACATAGCCTCCGACTCCTCCTATTCCGAAAATTGCCACCCTGGTATCCTCCAGCTTCTTCATAGCAGGTTTTCCCAGGAGCAGCTGTGTTCTTGAAAACTGATTTAACATAGTGATTCCGTTGCTTCTTTCTGTTTCATATTAAGGTTTCTTAGTTAACACGCCTGCCAGATCATGGATCGCATGACGGGGACAATTGACTGCGCACATACCGCAGCTCAGACAATACGCATCCTCGATCACCGCACAGTGATTGATGACACGAATCGCATTCGCCGTACAGGTCCGCTCGCAGATGCCGCAGCCGATACAGCTGACATCGCACATCTTTCTTGCATCCGCACCCTTGTCCTCGTTAGAGCATTTGACAAAGATATAATTTGCCGTCTCATGCACACGGATGATCTGCTGCGGACAGGCACGTGTGCAGGCACCGCAGCCGATACACTTCTCTGTATCCACTTCCGCAACCCCGTCTGCTCCGACATGAATCGCGTCAAATCTACAGGCAGCCTCACAGGCGCCGCAGCCGATACAGCCGTATTCACACTGCAGATCTTTTCCTTCCGCTCTGCATCCCCCGTTACAGGCTACTGCTGCAGATCTGTACGGGAATCTTCTCTTGACTGCCATACCGGATTCCTCCTCTCATAGGGTGTAGATTTCAGCGGGACATCGTATCGTCTCTGATGATCATATCTATAATAGGCATCCGCAATGGCCGGAGCAGTCGGAATACAGACGATCTCACCGATACCGATCGCCCCGTTTGCTACATCCAGTCCGGGCTTGTTGATCAGTATCGCTTTTACCTCGGGAACTTCATGTGCACGCATAAGTCCCAGAGAACCGTATTTTTCGGTCGGCTTGCATTTTTCGATCGCATAGCATTCTCTGAGCGCATAGCCCATGCCCATGACAACACCGCCCTCCACCTGTCCTTCGCAGGACAGCGGATTCACAACTTTACCCACATCATGTGCGGCGACCATCTTCTCTATCTTTCCGGTCTTTGGATCCAGAATGCACATCTGGGTCGCGTATCCGTAAGCAACATGGGATTTCGGATATGGCGTATCTGCCCCGAGGGGATCTGTTTTGGCAAGATACTCTCCATAATACACATTTCCCTCTAAATCCGAAAGACTTTTTCCATCTTTTTTATCTTTCATCAGGAGCTCACATGCACGTCTCAGGGCTTCTCCGGTAATCAGCGTCTGTCTGGAGCCCGAGGTCGTTCCGGAATCCGGTGAAAACCAGGTATTGCTTCTCTCATAGACGATTTCGTCCGGAAGGATGTCTGTATTTTCCACGATCATCTGCTTGAGCACTGTACCAAGACCCTGCCCGATGCAGGAGGCGCCGGAATAAATGTGCACCTTACCGTCATCCTCAACTCTGAGCTTCACGCGGCCCGTATCCGGAATACCGACACCGACACCTGCATTCTTCATGGCACAGCTGAGTCCGACGGGCTTTCCTGCCTTCAGAGCCTCCTCGTAAATCGGACGAACGGCCTCAAGTGTCTCCACAAGACCGGTGGAATCATCCACGATCTGACCGTTCGGGAGCACGCCGAAGGGACGGATCGCGTTTCTGTAACGGATCTCCCACGGTGTCATCCCCATTTTCTCAGCCATCATATTCAGCAGCGTTTCCGTTGCAAAACAGGTCTGCGTGACACCGAATCCGCGGAATGCACCTGCCGGCGGGTTATTGGTATAATAAGCAGTACCTTCGATCTCAAAATTCTGATAAGTATAGGGGCCGGCAGCATGCGTACAGGCACGCTCGAGTACGGGACCACCCAGTGAGGCATAAGCACCGGTATCCGTATAAACCTTCGCCTTCACTCCCTGAATAATTCCGTCCGAATCACATCCCATCGTGAAGTCCATTTCAAATCGATGGCGCTTGGGATGCACCAGCAGCGACTCTTCTCTTGTCAGCTTGACCTTCGCCGGTCTTCCCGTCAGATAAGTGATCAGCGCCGCAAAGGGCTGGACGGTCATATCCTCCTTCCCGCCGAAGCCTCCTCCGATCAGCGCATTCTGAACCTTGACCTTATCCGTTCCAAGGATGCCCTTACATTCGTGATGAGTCTGATGTGCCGACTGATCTGTTGAATAAATGAAAACATCCCCGTCCTCATCTATATAAGAGAAGGCACATTCCGGTTCCAGAAAAGCATGCTCCGTCCATGGTGTGGTGAAGTGCCCCGACACAACGTACTTTGAATGGTCAATTGCCTCCTGCGCATTTCCTCTGGAGATATGCTTGTATACGCATACGTTATCCTTGTCCTCCTCAAATACAAGCGGAGAATCAAAGCGCTTTGCCTGTTGGATACTGCTGACCATAGGCAGTTCCTCATAATCTACCCTGACCAGCTTAGCTGCCTTATCAGCAATTTCCTGCGTTTCCGCCGCAACCAGAGCAACAGCATCTCCGAGATAATGCGTCAGCTTCCCTACAGGCACCATGACATACTGATCCTGCTTCAAGTGACCGCAGAGATAAGACCCCGGAATATCCTCGGCAGTATAGACAGCAGCAACTCCCGGGAGTGCCAGCGCCTTTGATTTATCGATAGAGAGCACCCTGGCTCTCGGGTATTTGCTTCGTACCGCCTTGCCGTAGAGCATATTGTCTGCATAAAAGTCATCCGGATACTGTCCGCTGCCGAGAACCTTTTCATCTACATCCACGCGAACGGAGCGGGCTCCTATCTTCCAGGTCAGGTCTCCGTGATCCGGAATGATTCCGGTTCTGAGAATTTCTCCTGCAATTCTGAACGCCGCAATGATTTTCACATATCCGGTACATCGGCAGTAATTATTCCGGATCGCATAACGAATCTCTGCATCCGTGGGATCCGGATTCTTCGCAAGGAGTGCCTTGCAGCAGAGTACCATTCCTGGAATACAGAAACCGCACTGTACGGCACCTGCCTCACCGAATGCAAAGGTAAACACTTCTTTTTCCCACTCAGTGAGACCTTCGATCGTAATGATCTCTTTCCCGTTTAAAGAGTCCGTATCCGGAACACAGGCCTTTCTCGTCTCTCCATCGATAATGACCGTGCAGGCACCGCAGGCACCCTGACTGCATCCGTCCTTTGTGCCTGTCAAATGCATGACATCCCGCAGATAACGGAGCAGCTTCATATTTTTTTCCTGGGTTACCTCTTTCCCGTTTAACTTGAATGTAGCCATCCCTCTTCCTCCGGCGGAAAAAAACAAAGCCGGCATATTGCCGGCTTTTGTTAAAAGCTCCAAACTCAGTTCATAAGCCGAACAGGCATTGATCACAAAACTATTTTTCTGATAATATTTTACCATTTGAAGCAATTGAAAACAATCTTTCTTTTCATCTGTCGAATTGTTTAGTAATATCGTTCGCCATCTTCCCCCGCGTACAGAAAATATTCCCTGAAAACCTTCTGCACCTGTTTTCTGTACACACGTCCCACCGGCAGCTCAAGACCTGACCGGAAAAGAATCGTATTGCCTTTTAGGCTCTTCACCTTTTGTAAGTTTACCAGATATGACCTGTGGATGCGCAGGATCGGAAATTCGGAATTTTGTTCCTCGAATTTCTTGAGTGTTTCCGCAAATACCCAGGTTTTACCGGTATGAACCTCAATATAATTCGAACTTGCGCGCACATAAAGAAGATCCTGAAAACGGATCACCGCAGAATGATTGATAAGCCGCAAAGATGTAGGCTCTGTTTTATTTTTAATTAACAGTACAAGATTGAAATATTGAGAGAGATGGGAAATACAGGAAGATGGCTGTTCAAAGCCGAGGGTAAGAGGTCCGAAGACCTGTTCGATATAACGGGAATACTGATCGGGAGGGCTGAGAAAAATAATGCGCCAGATCTTTCCCTGCCGGAAAAGACGTTCCTTATAGCGCAGACTGCTTTGATTGTGTATTTCGACAAAGAGAAAGAGAAGATCCAGCCTTTGAGCTGAAGTGATAAGAAGTTCCTCCGCGGAGTGATAGAAATGAAGCTCGCAGGAATATCCGTCGGCATCTGCAAGCTGCACTGCCCGGTCTGCGAGCTTTTTCAGGAAAGCGTCGTCGTCTCCGCAGAGACCGACGACCACTTTCCTTCTTAGAATGTTTGGTTGTATGAACCGGTATTCATCATTGATTGCGATCATAGATTATTTTGAGACCTTTAATCATCAGCTCTCCGTCAATCGTAATCTCGTGGCTGCAGTGAGGAATGATCATATTCGAGAGACCTCCCGTTGCAACGATCTTTGTCTCATATCCGAGTTCGGTGAACATGCGGTCAACAATGCCGTCGATCATAGCGGCCTGTCCGTAAATGATTCCTGCACGCATGGCATCTGCCGTATTGGATCCGATCACGCTTTTGGGCGGATCCAGAGCAATTCTGGGAAGAAGGGACGTTCCTGTACTTAACGCATTCAGGGAAACCCCGACACCCGCAACGACAACGCCGCCGAGATAATTCCGCTCTTTATCAATGGCTACGATCGTAGTCGCTGTTCCCATATCGATCACAATGACCGGAGCGCCGTAAAGCTCGATCGCACCTACAGAGTCTACCACAAGATCGGCTCCCAGTGTTTTCGGCTCCTCGATCCGGATCTTCAGACCGTTCTTCACGCCGGGTCCTACGATCAGAGGCTGCACTCCGAAAGATTTTAAAATTGCAACCTCCATAATATGAGTGAGCGGAGGAACCACGCTGGAAATAATTGCACCATCGACAACAGATTCCTCAATGTTGCGGATCTCAAAGATCGTATGGAGTAAAACCGCATATTCCGTCTCTGTCTTCTTCAAGTCCGTAAACAGCCGCTCAGAGAAAATCTGATGCTCTCCGTCCATGAGTCCGACTTCAATATTCGTATTACCCATATCAATTGCAAGCAGCATAGAATACCTCTTTTCGAATATCAGTGATTTGCCTTGCTCAGTGCGAGTCCGACGACACCACCGACAACAGTGCAGGAAACCCACTCAACGATTGCGTTCAGAGAAATAGAAAGCACGATAAAGGTGATCGGATTCAGTGCACCGAGGGACTGGCTCCATGCCTGTACGACCTCTGCGTTCCAGTAGCAGATAACAAGAACGGACATAAAGAATACCGTATTGAAAAAGCCCATGGAAAAACCGCCGATATAATAAGAAATCTTTCTCAGCTTAGCGGGACGATGCAGAGCCTTGAATACAAGACCGCAGAGCCAGCCGGCAAGAATTCTGGTGGGAATGCAGACAAGAAAAGCATAGAACGGACTGATAGAGATAAGCGCAGCACCGAATGCATCTCCCGTAAAGCACTGTGCAAAGCTCGTAATGCCGAATACGCATCCAAGCAGCGCTCCGGCAGCCGGAGAGATTGCAATTGCACCGATCGCGACCGGAATTGTGATCAATGAGATGGAAAGTGCCCCAACTTTGATGTAACCGATGGGTGTGAATGCCATCATGAGAATAATGGCAATGAGAACCGCCTCTTCGACCATCACTCTGGTCTTTTTGTCTGTGTGGACTGCTGTTGTGTTTGTGTTTGCTGACATAAAAACTCCTGTTCCGGGTCAATCGGTCATTCACCTGACTGCCCTTTTTGCATGGGTGAAACAAGCTTCACCCTGATTGCACCTACAGTAGAGAAGTATAGCACAGAGTATGCCGCGCGTCTTTAGATTTTTTTTATAATTTCTTATCTTATTTGTTAAGTATTTTATATGACTTCTCTAAGTATAGAGTTCGCCCCGAAAAGATTCAGCAGCTTTGAGAAAGAAAATCGCTCCCTCCGGAAACGATCGATCCGCTTCCCTAATATAGCAGCAGTCACAGGATCGGCAGCAGCTCCACGAGGAATACCGTTATGCAGGCTCCCGCAGCCACGATGATCAGACTCTTTCTGAAATATGCCAGAATCACAGCAGCAAAAAAGCCGCAGGCAGCAGAGACCGTGTTTGCCGTGGCATGCAGAATAGCCGGAAATGTCATGGCTGCAAGCGTCACATAGGGCAGATAATAAATAAAAGATTTCAGAAAAGGATTCTTGATCTCCTTTCGGATCAAAGTCAGCGGAAGCGCCCTGATCAGATAAGTGATCACCGCCATTAGAATCATATAGACCCAGACACTGTAGGTTCTCATTTTTTCGTACCCCCTTCTTCCTGTACCGGCCAGATCCATGCACACACGGCGGAAATGACCAGCGTCACCAGAATCACTCTTGTTCCGGATGACAGATTTCGGACTGCCGGGGCATAGCTCAGGATCGTACTGGCCGCCATCGCGGAAAGTACTCCGATCAGGATAGATTTCTCCTCCCTTGCCGGAGGAACGATGATGGCGATAAACATGCCGTACAGTGCGATTCCAAGGGCGTAGATCAGCCGCTGCGGCAGAACAGAGCCTGCCAGCGCGCCAAAGAAAGTACCTGCAACCCATCCCGCTACCGCAATAAAAATTGCGCCGTAGGAAAACCAGGGGGACAGGATACCCTCCCGCAAAATACTGATGCCGAAGATCTCATCCGTCACACCATAGGCTATGCCGAGTCTGTGTCTCGTCTCAAGCGAGGGATCCACTTTCTGTGACAGCGCAGTGGACATCAGCATATAGCGAAGGTTGATGATAAACTGTACACCTGCCATTTCCAGAAGACTGCCTCCCGCTGCGATCACCTCGATGCCGGCAAACTGTCCGGCAGAAGTGACATTGAGCAGGGAAAGCATCGCTGCCTGAAAGGAAGTCATTCCGATTCCCGCAGCCTGTATCCCGATGGCAAAAGAGACAGCAAAATAGCCCAGACAGATCGGAAATCCGTCATGAAGCCCCTCAATAAAATTCGTTTTTCTCGATTTCTTTTCCATAATTACGATGATCGCTCTCTGCGAAAAAGTATCACACTCTCTGCATAGAGCATTTTTATCTTAAGAGAAGAACAAAACCCGGAAGAATCTCTTCCGGGTTCCTGAAACAGATTTGTTATCAAAGCAGTTGAAGATCAGCTCTCATTCTCCAGTGCAACCAGATCCAGAACACCGTACTTCTTTCTGAGCAGCGGCTTTTCGATCTTTCCCGTTGCATTTCTCGGAACATCAGCCAGAATCACTACCTTCGGTCTCTTGTATCTCGGCAGCTTCATGCAGAAGTCATCGATATCATCTTTTGTACATTCCGCACCCGGCTTCACTTCCACGATGGCTGCGGTGATCTCACCGAGACGCTTATCCGGAAGTCCGATGACAGCTACATCCTTGACAGGCTCAAACGCATGCAGGAAATCCTCGATCTGTACCGGATAGATATTTTCTCCTCCGGAAATAATAACATCCTTCTTACGATCTACCAGATAGTAGAAACCGTCCTCATCACGCTTTGCCATATCACCGGTGTAGAGCCAGCCCTTATCGTCAAGAACCTCCTCCGTTGCCTTCGGATCATTGTAGTAGCAGGTCATGACGCCCGGTCCCTTGACTGCCAGCTCGCCGACAGTCTCGGATTCTGTGATTTCATTTCTTGCTTCATCCACGATCTTAGCCTTCCAGCCAAATCCCGGAATACCGATCGAGCCGACTTTTTCGATATTTTCCACACCCAGATGTACGCAGCCAGGTCCGATCGACTCGCTGAGACCGTAGTTTGTATCATAGAGATGATTCGGGAAATACTCCTTCCAGTGACGGATCATGCTGCGCGGTACCGGCTGAGCACCGATGTGCATCAGTCTCCACTGCTTCAGCTTGTAATCGTCCATTTTAAGCGCACCGCTGTCCAGTGCATCCAGAATATCCTGAGCCCACGGAACAAGCAGCCAGACGATCGTACATCTCTCTCTCGATACAGCCTCCAGTACATCCTTCGGTTTTGTGCCCTTCAGAATCACTGCCTTGGATCCGGAAATCAGAGAACCGAACCAGTGCATCTTCGCACCTGTGTGATAAAGAGGCGGTATCAGGAGGAAGGTATCCTTTCTCGTCTGTCCATGATGCTTCTGCTCTACCTTTGCGGCATGCATAAGGCTCTCATGGTTATGAAGGATCGCCTTAGGGAATCCGGTAGTACCGGACGAGAAATAGATCGCCGCGTCATCTTCATCCGTGATCAGGATTCTCGGATCACGGCTGGAGCAGTTTGATGTCAGCTTAATATAGTCCTCCGCAAAGCGCGGTGTTGCTGCATTTCCGAAAAAGAACAGCAGACGGTTCTTAGAGATAGTGTCGGCGATCTGCTCGACTCTGCCGATAAATTCTTCGCCGAAAATAAGAACATCGCACTCAGCCAGCTTCACACAGTATTCGATTTCATCTGCGGAATAACGGAAGTTGAGCGGCACTGCCAGGGCGCCTGTCTTCAGAACGCCGAAGTAGATCGGCAGCCACTCAAGGCAGTTCATCATCAAAATTCCTACCTTGTCTCCCCTCTGAATGCCTCGCTCCAGAAGAAGGTTCGCAAACCGGTTTGCCTTTTCGTTGAAGACTCTCCAGGTAATTTCTCTTCTGTACGGTCCGACTGATGCAGACTCGACCAGATCGTAATCTCTCCAGGTCATGCGTCTGTCATCATGCTCCGCAGGATTCAGTTCAACAAGCGCAACATCCTCCGGGTACAGTTTACAATTTTGTTCCAGTAAAGTAGTAATAGGCATTGGATTCTATCTCCCGTTTACATACCGCACGGATCGACGGTATTTTTTATATGCAAGGCAGATCGGCAAAATAAAAAAGTCCCGTAAAATATCTTTCCGGAAACCTTCTCAATATCGCTTCAACGCGTTCGCTCAATAAAGCGAGTATAGGACGAAACACGCCAAAAATCAAGTGATTTTCGTGTTTTATCCGTGAAGGACCG
>JAUNAN010000027.1:15155-20802 GCA_030527595.1 Lachnospiraceae bacterium
AAAAAAGACCGCCGGAAAACTTTTCCGACGGTCTTTCTGTTTTAATGTTTTTTCGCAAATAATACTGAACTCACAAGAGCTCTGCACGCAGGATAAATTACAGCTGCGGGCCTGCTGCTACCAGAGCCTTACCAGCCTCATTGCCTGTATACTTAACGAAGTTCTTGTTGAATCTCTCAGCCAGATCCTTAGCCTTTGCTTCCCACTCAGAAGCATCTGCATAAGTATCTCTCGGATCCAGAATGCCTGTATCTACACCCGGAAGCTCAGTCGGTACCTCGAAATCGAAATACGGAATCTTCTTTGTTTCTGCCTTAAGAACATCACCGCTCAGGATCGCATCAATGATACCGCGTGTATCCTTGATGGAGATACGCTTGCCTGTGCCGTTCCAGCCTGTGTTGACCAGATATGCCTTAGCGCCGCTCTTTTCCATCTTCTTAACGAGCTCCTCAGCATACTTTGTCGGATGAAGCTCCAGGAAAGCCTGGCCGAAGCATGCGGAGAAAGTCGGAGTCGGCTCTGTGATGCCGCGCTCTGTACCTGCAAGCTTAGCTGTGAATCCGGACAGGAAATAATACTTTGTCTGCTCCGGTGTCAGGATGGAAACCGGCGGCAGTACGCCGAAAGCATCTGCGGAAAGGAAGATAACATTCTCTGCATCCGGACCTGCGGAAACTCCGTTGACCTTCTTTACGATCTTCTCAATGTGATCGATCGGATAGGAAACACGAGTATTCTCTGTAACGGACTTGTCAACGAAATCAAGCTTGCCGTCATCAGCAATCGTTACGTTCTCAAGAAGAGCATCGCGCTTGATCGCATTGTAGATATCCGGCTCGGAATCCTTGTCAAGGTTAATAACCTTTGCATAGCAGCCGCCCTCATAGTTGAAGACACCGTTGTCATCCCAGCCATGCTCGTCATCGCCGATCAGAAGTCTCTTCGGGTCTGTGGAAAGGGTCGTTTTACCTGTTCCGGAAAGACCGAAGAAGATTGCTGTATTCTTGCCTTCCATATCTGTGTTTGCGGAGCAGTGCATGGAAGCAATACCCTTCAGCGGCAGATAGTAGTTCATCATGGAGAACATACCCTTCTTCATCTCGCCGCCGTACCATGTGTTGATGATGACCTGCTCACGGCTTGTGATATTGAAGACAACTGCTGTCTCGGAGTTGAGACCCAGCTCCTTGTAATTTTCAACCTTTGCCTTGGATGCGTTGTAAACAACGAAATCCGGCTCGAAGTTTGCCTGCTCCTCTTCTGTCGGAACAATGAACATGTTCTTTACGAAGTGAGCCTGCCATGCAACTTCCATAATGAAACGAACAGCCATTCTTGTGTCAGCGTTTGCGCCGCAGAATGCATCTACAACATAAAGCTTCTTGTTGGAGAGCTCCTTCTTCGCAATATCCTTGACAGCTGTCCATGCTTCCTGAGATGCCGGATGGTTATCATTCTTGTACTCATCGGATGTCCACCAAACAGTGTCCTTGGAATTCTCATCCATAACGATGAACTTATCTTTAGGAGAACGTCCTGTGTAAATGCCTGTGAAAACATCTACAGCGCCGAGTTCGGAAACCTTTCCAACCTCAAAGCCTTCCAGCTCTGCCTTTGTCTCTTCTGTGAAGAGCTCATCGTAAGACGGATTATAGACGATCTCAGTTGTGCCTGTAATGCCATACTTTGTTAAATCGATATTTGCCATATTTGATCTCCTCCTGTGAGATTACGTGCTTCCTGATCTGTGATGAACACCTGATATGTTCTTTCGGATACTGTAATATCAGTACCAGCATATTGAAGCACACGCCATTTGAAGATATAATACTACAAATCGGAAATCATTCCTATTATCAGAACGCCGAAAGATTTGCGTTTTTCGGTAAAAATGTTCGTGAAATATGTATAAATATCCGAACAAAGTGCAATCTCGAATGTTTTTCAACCAAAAGAGCGACCTTTTTTCTGCACTTTTTACATCATTCCGACAATGCAGCATGAATATATTCAGGCACACCTGTCAGCTTAATTAAGAAAGGCATTATTCATGAAAAATATAAACATCCCGGAACGACTTGCTGCCCTGCGCAGTGCTATGGATGAAGAACAGATCTCATTTTTTCTTGCCTCCTCCTCCGACCCGCACATGTCGGAGTATGTCGGGGACTACTTTAAAGTAACGGAATATCTCTCCGGCTGCACAAGTGACAATGTTGTCCTGCTGATTTCTCCGGAAGAGGCCTGGCTCTGGACAGACGGACGTTATTTCATTTCCGCAGCTAAGGAGCTTTCGGGCACCGGCATCACGCTCATGAAGATCGGTGAGCCGGGTGTAGAGACTGCCGAGTCTGTGCTCAGGCGTCTCCTGAAAGCCGGACAGACCCTTGCAGCGGATACCTCCTGCCTGACTGCTCTTTCCGGCATGCTCTTCTCCCGCATTGCCGCTTCCTGCGGCGCCGGATTCCGTGACTGCCGCGGATTCATCGACCGTATCTGGACGGATCGTCCTCTTCTTTCCTCCCATCCCGTTCAGATCCTTCCGGATGCTGTCACAGGTGCCTCCTGCGAGACAAAGATCGCGGAGCTTCGGAGACGAATGAACGGAGCCGCTGCTCTCGTCATTACAAAGCTCGATGAGCTCATGTACCTGCTGAATCTCAGGGGACGGGACATCGCATGCAATCCCGTCGCGCTCTCCTTCGGGATCGTAACTGCCGAAAACGTGCACCTCTTTATCCAGGACAGTGAGCGAACTGCGGAATTTGACGCCTATGCCGCGGCAAACCGCATAACCGTTCACCCCTATGAAGCTTTTTTCGCAGAGCTTCAGAAGATGACCTTTGAAGGACCGGTGATGCTTGATGCAAATTCCGTAAATTTTGCGGTCTGGAATCTCCTTCGCGAAAAAGCAAAAATTCAGAACGTCCCGAGTCCCGTCTCCGCCATGAAGGCAGTAAAAAACGCGACTGAGCTCAGCCGCTCAAGAGAGGCTTATCTTCTTGACTCTGCCGTGCTCTGCCGCTTCCTGTTTTGGATCAAGAGAGCGGTAAAAGACGGAGAGACTGTCACCGAGACCTCGGCTGCCGCTTATCTGGACAAGCTGCGCAGTGAGATCCCCGGTTATATAGAGCTCTCTTTTCCGACCATTTCCGCCTACGAAGAAAATGCGGCTATGGCACATTATTCGGCTTCCGAGGAGCATCCCGTTGTTCTGAAGCCGGAGGGCTTCCTGCTTGTGGATTCCGGCGGCCAGTATCTGACCGGCACAACTGACGTCACCCGCACGATTGCGCTCGGAGCTCTGACCGAAGAAATGAGACGCGATTTCACTCTGGTCGCCGCTGCCAACCTCGCACTTCTGACTGCCCGCTTCCCCTACGGATGCACGGGACGAAACCTCGACACCTTTGCAAGAGCTCCCCTGTGGGCGCGGGGAATTGATTTCAATCACGGCACGGGACACGGCATCGGATATATCCTGAATGTCCACGAAGGTCCTCAGAATATCAGCTGGCACATGGTGCGCACCCGTCCCGAGGCTGTTTTCGAACCGGGTATGATCACCTCGGACGAGCCGGGAATCTACCGCGAGGGAGAATACGGCATCCGAACCGAATCAATTATTCTGTGCGAGGAGGATGAGACTACTCCATTCGGTCGGTTCCTTCATTTCACACCGCTGACGTTTGCCCCCATCGATCTCGATGCCATCGATCCCGCCTATATGGAGCCGGCGGATATCGCAAGGCTGAATGCCTACCATGCGGAGGTACGGAAACAGATCCTGCCGCTTCTTGCGGATGAAGCGGAAAAGAACTGGCTGATCGAAGCAACACGAGCCATCTGAACACAGAGCTTATTTACAGGACATCTGCCTGCTGTCGAAGGCTGCTGGCAGATGCTGTTTTTTGTAAAAATTCAAATATGAGGGGTTATAAAATGAATCATACAATTGAGGTTATTTCCATTGTTCTTCCGGTCCTGCTCACACTTGCAGCAGGCATCGTGCTTCGAAAGCTTCGAATCCTGACGAACGAAGGCATCCGGTCTATCAAAAATCTGCTCATGAACTTCTGCATTCCCGCCATCATGTTTCAGACCTTCTATGCAGCCTCCTTTACCTGGCATGTTCTGCTTCTTGTGTTCATAATGGCAGTCGTGACGGCAGCTGCCTTTTTTGCAGGCAAGCTTCTGCAGCGAGCTGCCGGCGTAAGCCAGCCGCTTTTTCCCTATCTCATCACTACTTTTGAGGGTGGTATGCTGGGATATGCCCTCTTTATTCTGCTCTTCGGGCAGGATAATCTGTATCACATTGCCCTTCTCGATCTCGGCAATGCGCTTATTCTCTTTCCCTTTCTCACTACTTTTCTGAAACTGAGAAATGAAGGAACCTCGCCCGCTGCCCGTGACGTGGCAAAGGGTATGATCACACCGATCAACATCGTCATGTTTTCCGGTATTCTTGTCAGCATCACCGGACTCGGCGCACTGATCAGCAATTCCGGCTTCGGCACGGTTCTGAATGCGACTCTGGATTTTGCCCACACACCGACCAGTACACTGATCCTTCTCGTTGTGGGGTACGGCATTAACTTCTCCGGCATTCGATGGGGCGAAACCCTGCGCACGATTCTCAGCCGCGTGATCATCATCGGCATACTCGGCGTCATTGTTTTCTTCCTGACCGGCACCCTGTTCCCGGCAGACCCCTTCTACCGGTACGGAGCCTTCCTGTTCTTCTGTCTGCCGCCCAGCTTCGTCTATTCCGTCTATGCAAAGGGCGAGAGCGAGGAGACCTATCTGGGCTCCTGCCTCACACTCTATACCTTTATTACGATCATCGGCTTTGTTCTTCTTGCCATGTTCGCAGTATAAGTCCTGAAAAAGGAATCGCATCCCGTTTTGTTTCCGGGATGCGATTCCTTTTTTTTCTTACAATTATTTTCTTACAAATTAACACATCAGCTTACTTCACGCCCTGGGGATCAAACTTATATCCCATTCCCCAGATCGTCTGGATCAGCTTTCCTTTCTCGCCCATCTTACTGCGCAGCTTCTTGACATGCGTATCGATCGTCCGGGCATCCCCGTAGTAGTCGTAATTCCAGACTGCATTCAGGATTTTTTCGCGGGAAAGCGCGATTCCTTTATTTTCCACGAAATAAGATAACAGCTCGAACTCCTTGAAGGAGAGCTCGATCGGCTTGCCGTCTATCGAGATCTGATGGGCAGCCTTATTCACCTGAATTCCCGCAACCTCAGTCACCTCATCGGGATCTGCCGCGCCTGTTCTTCGCAGGATCGCTTCTACGCGGGCAACCAGGATCTTCGGTGAGAACGGTTTGGAAATATATTCATCCACTCCGAGCTGAAATCCCAGAAGCTCATCTCTCTCATCCGCACGTGCGGTCAGCATAATGATCGGCACCTTTGAGAACTGACGAATCTCACGGCACACCTGCCATCCGTCCATTTTCGGCATCATGACATCCAGCAGGATCATTGCAATATCCTTCTGCTCAAAGAAAATGTCTACCGCCTCTTCTCCATCCGCAGCTTCCAGTACAGAATAGCCTCTCTTTACGAGGAAATCCCTGACCAGCTTTCTCATGCGGCTCTCATCATCTACAACTAAGATCTT
>JAUNAN010000135.1:0-1548 GCA_030527595.1 Lachnospiraceae bacterium
AGACGAACTGTTTGACCAGTACCTGGATGAAATCTATCGGACTGGTGTGGTTTAATAGGTGTTCAATTTGTTATTGCAATTTACGGCAATATTTAAAAGAAGAACTCTTTGATAAGATTGGTATTGATCACAAGCATATTAAGTGGATTCGCACACCGGATGGCTATGAGGTTGCCGGTGGCGGTATGCTTGCCACAACAGAGGATAATCTACGTCTCATGGATTTATATCGAAAAGACGGTATCTGGGAGGGAGAGCGGATTCTGTCTCACGACTTTGTAGAATTGGCTACGACGAAGCGTATTGAGACGAGAGGATTCAGCCCGAATTGCGATGAGGCTGTCGATCATCTTCTAGGTTATGGATTTCAGATATGGATGTGTCAGCCTGAAGGATCATATCGTGCAGATGGGGCATTCGGACAGTACAGTATTGTGTTCCCGAAACAGGATTTAATCATTTCGTTGACGGAGACGACACGAAAGGAAGATGACGGTGCCCAGTATCCGTTAGATGCTATTTATCCAATTCTTGATGAGATAAGAGATGAAGCTCTGGAGTTAAATGAAGAAGATTGGGGAAAACTAAAGAACAAAATGCGTTCCCTTGCATTACCCAATCCCCCATTTCGTCCATATTCTCCTGTTATGGAAAAAATACAAGATAGTCGTTGGGTGACAAAGAATGGAGAATTCTTTTATACACCATATCATAGAGATCTTCTGGCGGGAAAAGAAATACCATGTTCTATTTTGGAATTACAGCTGAAGTTTGTCGATGGCGGACTCAACTTATCTCTGCAGACCGAATGTGGGGAAGAGTTTATCAGTGTGCCAATGGATGGGAGCAGAGGCTATTTTGTGGCACCTTACAGGGAAATTCCATTTCGAAAGGTGTATAGTCACGGCTACTGGGAGTCAGAAGACATACTTTGTCTGAATTTCAGATGGATTGAAAGTGCATATGAAAAAACAATAAGAATGCAATTCGATGATCCATTTATGAATATTTTTTCAGAAGATTTAATCAGCTTTATAAATCTGCCCTGTGAGGATGCAGTTGCTGTGCGAGAATAAGGAGCCAACTCATGCAGGGCTTCAGGACTATGGTGCGGTATTCTCCACCATACTTTCCGGCATTTGCCTAATACTGACCATATATCTGGTTAGAAGTAACAGAAATGTGATAAAATAGAATAACGATGTGATAGAATAACATCTTGTGAGCGGACGGTGCGAAGCTGTCCGCTTTACTGTGTTTTTTTCTTAAAGTTTGTTTTATGATATTTGAATGCAGGACATGAATTGTCTGCTGTATCTATTCTTTCTTGTGTGAGGAAAAGCTTTGAATCGACAGCCAACAGCCCGGGAAGTGGAGATCTTCGGGCGCATGCCAATTAAAGATGCCATTCGTACGATGGCAGTACCGACAATCATCAGTCAGCTGGTCAGCGTGATCTATAATATTGCGGATTCAATATTTATCGGACGCGCAGGAGATCCCATGAAGACGGCCGGAGTGACCGTGGCCTCAACCGTGTTTTTTATG
>JAUNAN010000135.1:1648-4013 GCA_030527595.1 Lachnospiraceae bacterium
CTCATGATGGTGATCGTATTGGGAGGTGTTCCGACGATCATGTCTGTGACCTTCGCCCACCTGCTGAGGAACAGCGGACATGCCAGGGAGGCAAGCATCGGACTGTCCGGAGGAGGAATCCTGAATATGCTTCTGGACCCGCTGTTTATGTTTGTCATTCTTCCGGACGGCATGGAGGTGCTGGGTGCGGGAATCGCAACCTGTCTGTCAAATGTGATCGCCTTCATCTTTTTGGGAACAGTCCTCTACAGAGCGTCGAAGAACGGACCCTTGAGCATGCGCCTTTCTGATGCAAGGCGGATTCGTCCTCAGGATTTCAGACAATTCTTCGCGGTGGGCATTCCTGCCTTCAGTCTTACCGGATTGTTTGACCTTGCTGCAATCGTATTGAATGCGCTTATGGCGGGGCACGGAGATCTACAGGTGGCTGCGATTGGTATTGTTATGAAGGCGGAGAGACTCCCCACTGCCATTAATATCGGGCTCTGTCAGGGAATGCTCCCCATCGTTGCCTTCAACTCCACCTCGGGAGATCGAAAGCGAATGGAGGCGGTGATCTCCTATGTGAGAAAGCTGGGGGTGATGATCTCGCTGATTGCCATCGTGCTGTTTCAGATATTTGCCGTCCCGCTGTGCGGCGTTTTCATGAGCACCTCACTCGGGAACGGAGAGAAGGCGGCTGCCACGCTTGTATTTGCAGCGACCTTTCTTCACATTCGCTGCCTTGTATCTCCTTTCCAGTTTTTAAATTACCACACTTCCCACTGCCTTCAGGCAGTTGGGGCAGGAAGAGAAACTATGCTCCATGCCCTGATGCGGGAGCTGGTTTTTTATATACCGATGATGTTTATATTTAATAAATTGTTTGGTCTGTACGGACTTGTAGCGTCAATAATAACAGGAGAGGCGTGCGGTGCATTGACGGCACTTGCACTTCTCAATCGATGGAAGAGGCAGCATCCCGTGTGAGGGGTGCTGCCTTATCTATTTCATGAAACCCGTTTCGGCTTTATTGAAGTCATGATTTCCTGTATTTTCGTCAATGAATCCTTCGTATTGATATTGACAAATGTCATTAGCCTGCTATAATAAATTGTATAAAATTGAATTGCATAAAATAAACAGAGGTATATAAATTTACGAAGGGAGAGAAGAAACTGATGTATAATTACGATGTGATTTTTATCGGAAGCGGTCATGCCTGCAATCACGGTGCAATTATGCTGCAGCTGGCAGGGAAAAAGGTTGCTATGGTCGAGCGGGATAAGAACGGCGGAACCTGCACCAACTTCGGCTGTGACGCCAAGATCGTGCTGGATGGTCCCTTTGAGTATCAGGAGGGGCTCAAGCGGTATGCAGATCTGGGCATCGAGGCTCCTGCTGTCAAGTGGAACAGCCTGATGGCATATAAAAAGCAGACCATCGGCATGTTTGATCCTCTTCTGGGACAGGCATTTACAGGCATGGGCATCGATCTCTTAAAGGGACATGGTGTGATCACGGATGCACATACCGTTGAGGTGGACGGAAATGCATACACAGCAGAGTACATTGTGATCGGCTCCGGAGCAAGAGATTCCGAGATGAGTGCACCGGGAAGTGAGTATGTGCACAACAGCAAGGATTTCCTGGATCTGGACGAGATGCCGGAGCGTCTGGTCTTTGTTGGAGCAGGAATTATCTCCATGGAGTTTGCTTCCATGGCTCTTGCACTCGGTAAGCAGGTCACGATCATTCATCATTCACGTCGTCCGCTTCGCGCTTACTATGAGAAGCACGTGAACAACATGGTAGAGAAGATGAAGCAGCAGGGCGCGGAATTCCTGTTTGATGAGAGTGTGGCTTCAGTGGAGAAGGACGGAGAAGCGTATATTGTGAATACCGCAGGCGGAAAGCGCATCCCGGCGGACTATGTGCTGAACGCAACCGGACGTATTGCAAATGTAGAGAATTTGGGACTTGAGAATCTCGGAATTGAAGCATCTCACCGCGGAATCAAGGTAGATGAATGTATGCGCACCTCTGTTCCCAATATCTATGCCAGCGGAGACGTGGTAGATAAGAAGATCCCTAAGCTGACTCCCACGGCAGAGTTTGAGTCCAATTATATTGCGGCTAATATTCTGGGAATCAATCCCGCACCGATTCAGTATCCGGTCATTCCGAACCTTGTATTTACGCTTCCGAGAATTGCACAGGTGGGTGTTTCTATTTCCGAGGCACAGGCACATCCGGAAGACTATCGTGTGGAAGAGGTTCCATTCGGAATGACTCAGTCCTGGGTGAACAACCGTGAGACAGAGGCGGAGATCACCTATGTATTTGACAAGGAGGGCTTCCTTGTAGGTGCCGCTCTCTACAGTGC
>JAUNAN010000136.1 GCA_030527595.1 Lachnospiraceae bacterium
ATTTTCCACTCTGAATCAGATTAAGAATAGCGAATATTTGTGTTAAAACTGTGAAAGCGGGCAGTTTAGAGAATATCCGTACCGGAAAAATCCCAAAACCACGAATTGGCAGTGGATTTCCTGATATCCTTAAGCGTCAGATTTCTGAAATTGAGCCCCTTTTTCATTGCATGAATTCGAAACATCATCCTGATTCGGTACGGGGGTATCGCTAACAGAAATCCGCGTTTTCTCATTCTGCGAATGACCGTTTTCCTCATTTCTTTCATGGAATCGACCGGAGAGAGCTCCCTGTACACCTCGGGATGAAGTGCCGCCGATACCCCTCTGTCAAAGCAGTTTTTGACAGCGTCCCTCTCCGTACGGTAATTCCTGACACGAACACAGGCGCGCGAGGAGTAGGCTATAGAAAATCCCAGCTTCAAGAGACGTCCGGCAAACAGTTCGTCCTCTCCCGCAATGCAGGGTCTGGTAAAGCCTCCCATCTCGTTATACTGCTGATGGTCATACATCGCACAGGTATTTGACAGAAAAAACGCACCCTGCCCGAGCTCTCTGACTGCACGAAAGGATCGTATCCTTGACTGATCCGGATACAAATACTGCTGTTCAAATTCAGATGCGGTGTCTCTTCCCCGATCCAGCACCTGCCGTGCATAAGCCGCCTTCACCTCCTGCCTGTCAAAGGCCGCAACCAGATGACCGACAAGATCCTCATCTTCGGGAAGTGCATACTGATCCATAAAAAGAAGCAGATCGGCGTCGGAAAAGCCTGCACCCAGATCCCGGACAGCGCCGCGGTCAAACTCCTCCTCTCGAATATGAAAAACCTCAACATTCTTCACATCGCCCAGATAGTCATCATGCCACCTGTCTTCATTTACATTCACGATCATAATATGATCCACCGCATAGCTCTGCCTGTCCAGCCTCGAGATCAGCTCTCTGAGCACACGGTCGGGTTTATAGACCGGAATGATCACATCGACGGTTTTTTCTTTCATTTATAACTGATAGTCCTTCTTAATAGAAAAGTTTTTATTGTAAAAGGGATCTCCGTCTTCAAGAAGACCGCCCCAGTCGGCCCGGAATCTCTCCGCATCCGCACGCGAAGCGCCAAACACCGGATCCGTGTCATCACCCTCATAGAACAGCTCCGCAAAAGGATCAAATACAACCTTCCAGCCCTTCTGCGCTGCCCGTAGGCAGAGATCCACATCTCCGTAACGGTCCTGATAAATTCCGGAAAAGCCGCTCAGGTCATCAAATACAGACTTCCTGACCATCATACAGTCCTCTGACACGGCACTGATCTCCTGCAGCAGAGCGGCACGGTTCATATATCCGTTTCTGCCTCTGCTCAATCCCTCAAACTGAGTTCCGGCTGCCTCGCCTTTTCCGATGATATAGCCCGCATGACGGACCCGGTTGTCGGAATAATATATTTTTCCTCCGACAATGCCTGTTCCCGGTCTGGCACATACGCCGACCATCTCATGCAGCCAGTCATCACTGAGTTCCCCGCGCAGCCTGGGATTCAGGAACAGCAGAAAATCACCGCTCGCAAATCCTGCCGCATAATTTCTGATCTTAAATGCATTCCAGGGCCGCTTCCATCTCACCAGCCGGATATTCGGCTTTCCGGACAGCGTTTCGTAATATTCAAAGGTCTCTCTCTCCCGGCTTCCGATCTCTGCGATCACGACCTCCAGATTTTCATAGCCGGCATCCTCCAGAGATTCCATACAGCTTTTCAGGGTTGCCGTATCATCCGAATTCATGACAATTACGGAGATGCGCGGCAGCTTCCCCGTACTGTAGGAAATGTGATAACAGCCTTCTGTTTTCATTGCCTCGGGTTTACCGTTCAGCTTGCATCTCTCCAGATGCTCTGAGAGCACCCTCAGTTCATCCTCTGTATGTGTTCCGGCAATCCTTCCTCTTCCGAAGGCACGGCTGCCCTCGCAGGCATGATACAGAGGTTTTGCCAGATGCTCCGGCCGCCTTGCGCGTTCCGCACACCTCAGCACAAAATCATAATCCGCCCCCGCTCCGGCCGCTGTGCGATATCCGCCTGCAGCTGCCGCCAGGGCTCTTCTGATAATCAACAGATGACCGATGTAATTTTCCGAGCGAAGAAGATCCAGATTGAAATCAGGCTTCAGAAGAGGATCAAAATATCGTCCGTCCCGCATACTGTCCTCATCTGTGTAAAGAAGGTCGGCTTTCTTTGTCCGAATCAAAAGGGCTGCCCGGAAAAGAGCATCCGCTTCCAGAGTATCACCCGACTCCAAAAAAGCGAGATAATCCCCCTCTGCATGACGCACCGCTATATTGATCCCCGCAGGACGCATGGTCCCCGGTCTGACCGGAAAATAGTGAACTCTGTCCGTATCCGAGTGTTCCTTTAAAAAACTTCCGACGGCAAGTTTTTTTCCGTCAGAATGCCGCACCAGACCATCACGCGGAGCGGAGATGCATACAGAATAGTTCTGATAAGTCTGTACCTCCAGAGACCTGAGTGTTGCAAGAAGATGCTCGGCATCGGCTGTCCGGAAAAAAAGAACAAGCGAAAAATGCGGTCCATCCGGCACCCCCGTCTGACGCTGATGAGCAAGCTCTGCATCCCCCGCACGGAGAGATCGAAGCTTTGCATCATAGTGCATTTTGTCAGGTATGTACCGCTGAAACAGCATCCTCGCCTGCTGTTTTCTTTTCTGAAAAACGGCATCCGCAGCGCTTCCGCTGCGGATTGACCTGGATAACCTTTCTGTGATTTTCACTGTCTGCGCTTTCTCCCCTTGATCAGCATCACAATAATCGATAGTGTCATGATCAGAATCAGGATAACCAGAACGCAGATGATGATCATTGCCGTCTGATTCATTTCCGCAGAAAAGAGGCTGTCCATGATCTGCGTAAATCCTTTACCGGTATTCGCCGGCTTCTCTGAGAGCTCCTCGTGTTCAATTCCTTCGAGGAGTGAATTCTTCGCTGCCAGCTCAGCGGCGGCAATATTCTCCTGAATCTGAGAGGAGACCTCCGATGTCACCATAGAAGAGCCAACTCTCTGTCCGGAATAATACCAGCTGTCTGTCACACTGCCTTCCTCTGTCCCTGCTTCTGTGGTGCGCAGCTCCAGATCATCCTCTGCAGTGCCTGTCGGTACAGTTGCGAGAGTGCCGTCCGTGAGCTCAATATTCTCAAAGTGATCAAAGCCGTAATCGAGCAGCTGAATATGATCGCTCGCCGTATTGCCCACACCGTCGCCCATCATGGTAACACAGACAAGTGTCCTTCCGTTTCTCTCCGCATAGGTAACAAGCGTATTGCCCGCCTCATCGGTATATCCTGTCTTACCGCCGAGAATACCGTCATAATAGTAGTCCGAGTCATAAATCAGCTTCACATGCGTATCGAAGCTCCGGTAATACTCGTTCATATTGGTGGGCTCGATCGAGGAGCTTTCCATAGCAATGATCTCGCGGAAGCGGTCATAGGCAAGATTTGCCTTCCCGATCAGAGCCATATCGTAGGCGGATGTATAATGATCTTCATCATGCATACCGCACGCATTGACAAAATGGGTATTTCTGCAGCCAAGCTCGGCCGCCTTTGCATTCATCATTTCCGCAAAGGATGCCACATCTCCTCCCAGATACACGCCCAGCTGCGTGGCCATATCATTTGCGGATTTGATCAGGGTACCTCTCAGCAGTTCGTCAATCGTGAATTCTTCGCCTTCCACAGTCCACAGCGAAGAGCTGTCTGCCTGTACCCAGTAAACAGCCTCATCCCCCATAGCCGTCACGTCGTCAAGATTTCCGTTTTCAAATGTGAGCAGCGTTGTCATCAGCTTTGTAATGGAAGCCGGATAACTTGTCGTGTTCATATCCTTATCATAGAGAACAGCACCGGTGTCCACGTCCATCAGGCAGGCATATTTCGAAATAATGTCCTCTCCCTGCGGCCATCCCTCCAGTCCGTT
>JAUNAN010000028.1 GCA_030527595.1 Lachnospiraceae bacterium
ATTTCATCCACATCCGGATGCTCGTTCATCTGATGTGTGTCCATGATATCCTCGATGATATCGTAGATCTGAAGGAAACGTATCGCCCCTTTCCGGAAATAGGCATTTGCCCACTCATTTGCCGCATTGAAGGCGCAGGGCATAGATCCGCCGGTGCGGATCGCACGCAGAGCCAGAGGGAGACCCCTGAAGGTATCATTATCCGGAACATCAAACTCTATGCCGCGCAAAGCAGCAAAATCCAGTGCCTTCGCCGGTGAAGGCAGATGCGTAGGATACGTAAGTGCGTATTGGATCGGAATCCGCATGTCCGAGGTTCCCATCTGCGCGATCACCGATCCGTCTTCATACTCTACCATGGAGTGAATCAGACTCTGAGGCTGGATCACGACCTGAATCTGATCCGGTGTGACATCAAAAAGCCACTTTGCCTCGATCACTTCAAGTCCCTTATTTACCATAGAGGCGGAATCCACTGTGATCTTCGGACCCATGGACCAGGTCGGATGTGCAAGCGCTTCCTTTACCGTTACTTTTTCCAGTTCCTCTCTTGTCATATGACGGAAGGGACCGCCGGAAGCCGTCAGCAGGATTTTGCGGATCGCAGAATCCGCACGTCCCTGCAGTGCCTGAAAAATTGCAGAATGCTCGGAATCCACAGGCAGCAGCTGCACCTGATGTTCCTTCACAAGAGGCATGATCAGATGTCCTGCACAGACAAGGGTTTCCTTGTTTGCGAGGGCCACATCCTTTCCGGCTTCGATCGCTGCAATTGTGGGACGAATTCCGATCATGCCCACGATTGCCGTCACAACAAGATCGGCCTCCGGTATCGTGGCAAGAGCGATCAGCCCTTCCATTCCGGAAACCACCCGGCATGCAGTATCCGCAAGACGTGCCCGCAGATCCGCCGCCCTATTTTCATCATAGACAGCAACAAGCGCCGGTTTGAACTCCCGCGCCTGCTGTTCTGCCATTTCTATATTCGATCCGCATCCGATCGCTGCTACAGAAAGCAGCTCCGGATGCATTCTTACTACATCGAGGGTCTGTGTACCGATAGATCCGGTTGACCCGAGAACGGCGATTCGCTTCATCAGACAGTCATCAGCTCCTTCGTCTTCTCTTCTACGGCCTTGTCGATCTTCTTGACAAATTTATCGGTCAGCTTCTGAACTTCATCCTCAATATCTGCGATTTCGTCCTCAGAGACCTCGGAATCCTTCTTCATCTTCTTCAGAGTCTTATCCGCATCACGTCTGATATTACGGACGGCAACCTTGGCATTTTCGCCTTTTTTCTTGACGTCCTTAACGAGCTCCTTACGTCTCTCCTCCGTCAGTTCCGGGAACAGCAGACGAATAGTCGTGCCGTCGGAGTTCGGATTGATTCCCAGCTCAGACTTCTGAATCGCCTTCATGACCTCATTGATCATCTTTTTCTCCCAGGGAACGATCTGAATCATACGAGCTTCCGGAACAGAAACATTGGCAACCTGCTGAATGCTCACCGGAGAACCGTAATAATCCACCATGATCTTATCCAGTACATGCGGATTTGCACGTCCCGCGCGAACGGTCTGAAGCTCGGATTCCAGATTGCTAAGAGATTTCTCCATTTTGTCCTGATATACGGCTGTTCTCTCACTCATGTCAAATTCCTCCTTATACCGTCACCTTTGTGCCGTTAATTTTTCCTCTGGCTGCATTCACGATGCTGTTCTTTTCATTTAAGCCGAACACAAGCATAGGCATTCTGTTTTCTTTTGCAAGAACTGCGGCAGCTCCGTCAACAACGCCGAGTCCCTGCGCAACCACATCCTCGATTGCAATAGAATCGTATTTCTTTGCCTCCGGATTGACTTTGGGATCACTGTCATAGACTCCGTCAATGGACTTTGCAAGGAGGATCTCGTCTGCCTCGATCTCGATCGCACGCAGAACAGTTGCGGTATCCGTAGAGAAGTAAGGATGACCGGTTCCTCCGGCGAAGAAAACAACTGTACCCTTAGAGAGCTTCTTCACAGCCTTATCCTTCGAGAAGAGCTCCGTAAAAGCGCCGATCTGGAACGGTGTCATGATAGCTGTTTTCATGCCCTGAGACCGGAAGATCTCCGAGACATACAGGCAGTTCATGACAGTTGCAAGCATGCCGATCTGATCTGCCTTTGTGCGATCGATCGCCTCTGAAGAACGGCCTCTCCAGAAATTTCCTCCGCCAATCACGATCGCCACCTGAATATCTTTTTCGAGAATCTTACTAACCTGTTTTGCAACCTCTGTTACGGTTGCCTCATCAAATCCGGTCTTCTTATCACCGGCAAGCGCCTCGCCGCTTAACTTTAGAAGTACTCTTTTCATAATCTACACCTTCCTGTCTGAGTTGTATGAAACATACCCATACTATCTGCCTATCATAACACGAGAGCAGTGCGATTCGCAAGAAGAGACCGTCCCCTGACGAGGACGGTCTCTCCGATCATCTTTTATTTCAACAGTTTTTTCAATTCGTCCATAAACGTATTTACGTCTTTAAACTCCCGATATACACTCGCGAATCGGACATATGCAACCGCATCCAGATCCTTCAGCCTGTCCATTACGATCTCACCGACCTCTGTACTGGCAATTTCCCTGACACCGCGGTTAAATACTTCTGTCTCAACGGAATCAACAACCTTCTGGATCTCATCTGCGGAGATCGGACGCTTATGGCAGGCTCTCAGGATGCCGGCCTCAAGCTTTGAGCGATTATACTGCTCCCGGTTGCTGTCCTTCTTGATCACGATCAGCGGTACGGACTCCACTCTCTCATAGGATGTGAAGCGCTTTCCGCAGGCATCACAGACGCGCCTGCGTCTGATCGCCGTGTTCTCATCGACCGGACGGGAATCTACTACTCTGCTGTTGCTGTTTCCGCAAAAAGGACATTTCATCAGTGGTTCCTGTTCTTAAGAAAATCCGGAATCTGAATATCGTGCTGCTGTACAGACGGATTGATCTCTGACTGCTGCAGTGTCAGATTCTGCTGCGGTGCTCTCGGAGCCTCCTGATTCAGGAAGCTCGGCGCATGATAGGAAGAGAAGCTCATCGGCTCGGAAGCTGCCTGTGCAGCTGCCTGTGCTTCTTCACGAGCTCTCTCTCTTGCGATTCTTTCAGCTGCTGCACGCTGAGCCGCAGCCTGCTTTTCCGCTGCTGCCTTCTCTGCCGCTGCCTGCTTTTCCGCATCAATCAGTCCGGTTGCAATGACAGTGATCTTGCACACATCTACTTCGGAATCATCATACATAGCACCGAAGATAATATTTGCCTCTTCACCGACAAGCTCCTGTACGTAGCTTGCAGCATCGTTGGCATCCATCAGAGAGATGTCACCGCGGATGTTAATGATCACATTTCTCGCGCCCTTGATAGATGTCTCAAGAAGCGGACTCTCTACAGCCTGCTGAACTGCTTCCAGAGCCTTGTCATCACCCTTTGCTTCACCGATACCGATATGCGCAATACCGCCGTTCGTCATAACGGTCTGTACGTCTGCAAAATCCAGGTTGATCAGTGCCGGCTGATTGATCAGGTCCGTAATACCCTGTACCGCCTGCTGAAGAACCTCATCTGCTTTTTTCAGAGCCTCCGGCATAGTAGTGCGTCTGTCAACGATGTCAAGAAGCTTGTCATTCGGAATTACGATCAGCGTATCCACATTCTGCTGAAGCTTTTCAATACCGCCCAGTGCATTGGCCATACGCTTTTTCGCCTCAAAACGGAAAGGCTTTGTCACAACACCGACAGTCAGGCAGCCAAGCTCCTTAGCCAGCTTTGCAACGACCGGGGCACCGCCTGTTCCGGTACCGCCGCCCATGCCGCAGGTAACAAATACCATGTCGGCACCGGAGATCACCTGTTTGATCTCATCGGACGTTTCTGTTGCAGCCTGCTCGCCGATTTCCGGTTTCGCGCCTGCACCGAGTCCCTTTGTGACCTTCTCGCCGATTTGAACGACTGTAGGTGCCTTACAAAGATTGAGTGCCTGTTTATCTGTATTTACAGCAACAAATTCAACGCCGCCGATTGTTTCATCGACCATGCGGTTTACGGCATTACCGCCTGCACCGCCAACTCCAACTACGACAATACGAGCTTCGGACTCTGCCTCGTTCGATGTAATCTCTAACAAAATACTCCTCCTTAACTGCCCTTTCCCCTATTAAGGGCATTTGATTTTCCTTAAGACGTAGCTTATTCTGCCATCCTAATATTAGTAATATGATATATTTTTTACTAGGATTTATCAAGTCACTTTTTCACTTTTGTCAAACACAAAGCGCGTCTGGCTTCCGTCATAGGTTTCCAGATGCAGCGTTCCCTCCAGATCCGAAAGCTCGGAGAGCATATCTGCCAGCTTATCCAGCCGCAGCATCAGGCTGGTACCGTCTCCGATCGCTGCCTGTGCTTTCCCGTAAACCAGGTAGAAAGCTCCCGCTTCATCAATGACCACTTTATCCGGACGCACCTCACACGTTTCCGCAAATAAATGAATGCTGTCCAGTATGCGGAATACATCCGGATCGGAAACCTGAACAGGCATTCCCGATTTCGCCTCTGCTGCGCCGAGTCCTTCTGTCAGAAAAACCGCACTATTCTCCAAAAAGTAGCTCTCCGGCTCCTCTGAAGAGGCCCTGGCTATGCCGTCCGCATCAAAATACCAGTACACCCCGTCTAAAAAGAAACAGCCGGTCAGCTCTTTTTCATTCACGTGCACCGTGATGCTGTGTGCGGATGTCTGTTTCACACTCAGTGATTCCGCAAAATCAAGTGCTCCCTGCTCCGGTGTATGATCGCCGTAAAGAATGGCAGCCGCCAATCCGTTCTGCCCGAAGGAAAGATTCCGAACATACTCAGATACCTCTTCGGAGCTGAGATGAACATTTCCCTCTACCGAGATCTCCTCCACCGTACAGGCCGCAAATGCGGCTGCTATGACCAGCAGTACAGTCAGCAGAACGATCGAAGCGATGACGGCAGGATTGAATCTTCTTCGCCTTCTGCGCCGTCGCGTCCTCTTATTAGATTTCCTGCTCGACATACTCTCTGAACCGGTCTCCTCTTACTTCATAATTCGGAAATTCTCCCCATGAAGCGCATGCGGGCGAAAGCAGGACCGCATCTCCGGCCTCTGCGTGCTCACTGCAGTAGATCATGGCTTCATCCATGGTATTTTTCATTACGATCTTTTCTTCCGGGAAGCCGCATTCCAGTGCCGCCGCGCGAATATCATCCTTCGTTTTGCCCTCCAGCACAAGGCACTTGACCCTGTCTCCGAAGGAGCGGATCCAGGGACGATAATCGGATCCCTTGTCATAACCGCCTCCGATCAGGAAGGTCGGACGGGACATTGCACAGATGCCGCGAATCGCCGCATCGGGATTGGTTCCCTTTGAATCGTTATACCAGATCACGCCCTTTTTCTCTGCAATGTACTCGATTCTGTGGCGGACAGGACTGAATTTTTTAAGTGCATCCTGAATTACCGGAAGCTCTGCGCCCATGGAAAGTGCGAGCACGACCGCAGCCATCACATTTTCATAATTATGAATTCCGATAAGTCTGAGCTCATCCGTGCGGATCACAGGTGTGGAGACCCCGTCCTCTCTGAGAACGATCTCGTCGCCGTCCAGACAGATACCGTTGTCAAGAATATGCGCAGAAGAAAACCAGCACACAGATGCGGGGCACAGCTCTTCGCCGAATTTGCGAAGCACCTCATCCTCATAGTTCAATACACAGACGTCGGAGCTGTCCTGATTCTTTGTGACCAGCTCCTTGACCCGGATATACTCCTCCATCGTATGATGGCGGTTCAGGTGATCCTCTGTGATATTGAGAATCGCAGAGGCATGTGGTCTGAATTCCTCAATTGTTTCAAGCTGGAAGCTTGATATCTCCGCAACGACAACCGAATCATCCTTTGTCTTCAGCGCCTCGCCGGTATACGCATTGCCGATATTTCCGACAACAAAGGTATCTCTCCCTGCTGCACGCATCAATGCGCCCACAAGAGATGTTGTAGTCGTCTTGCCGTTTGTACCGGTAATTGCGCAGACACTTCCCCGGCCTACCCGATAGGCAAGTTCCACCTCTCCCCAGATCGGGACTCCGTGATCGCGAAGTCTGCAGACATTCGGCAGATCCGTCGGAACACCGGGACTTAATACTGCCAGATCGAGCTCAGCGATCCGGCTGTCGGGCAGGTCTCCGGTGAGCACGGATGCGCGGTCTGCGCCGCCTGCTGCCTCAAGTACCTTCTCCCTGTCAAGATCCTCTTTTTCATCGAAAAGGATCGGCACGGCACCGACATCTGCCAGCAGTCCCGCAGCACCGATTCCGCTCTTTCCGCATCCGTATACCAATACCTTCTTATCTTTCAGTTCCATAGCTCTGTCCTTCTTTTTTTATTTTCAATCGACGCTTATTTGCCATCCCTCAGCCAAAAGGCGGAAGGGATCTTCTCTTTTCCTTAAATCCGCTCTCTCTTACAGTCCGAGCAGTGCCAGGAAGGAAAGCAGTGCCGTAATGATCGTAAAGACCGCGACCACCTTTGTTTCAGACCAGCCGCTCAGCTCAAAATGATGATGGATCGGAGCCATCTTAAAGACTCGCTTTCCGTGAGAGATCTTGAAGTAGCCCACCTGAATGATGACAGAGAGGACTTCTACCACATAGATCAGACCAACGATCAGAATAAAAAGAGGCATGTTCATCATATATGCAATTCCCGCAATATAGCCGCCCAGGGCAAGCGAGCCCGTATCGCCCATGAATATTTTTGCGGGAAATGCATTAAACAGCAGGAAGCCCATCAGTGCACCCGCAACCGCTGCGGAGATAGGAGCCGTTCCTGCGCCGAGAATAACAGAGGCAAGTGCAAAAAAGAGTGCCGCCACTACCGTCACGGAGGAAGCAAGACCGTCCAGTCCGTCGGTGAAATTAGTTCCGTTCACGGTACCAAGGACCGCAAAGAAAAGAAGCGGATAGGCAAGTATTCCGATATCCAGCATTTCACCGCCTGTAAACGGAATACGGATCAGGAGATCCACATTCTCGGTCGCATGCAGCCAGAGTGCAAACACGGCTGTAGCACCGATTTGAAGGATCAGCTTCTGCCAGGGCAGGAGTCCGTCGGAATCTCTCTTTACGACCTTCAGGAAATCATCCAGAAAACCGATAATGCCGAACACCATTGTCAAAAACAGCACCGGAGCGATTTTCGGATATCTCGGAAGAAAGATCAGAGAAGTAACCAAAACAGAGAACAGAAAGATCACGCCGCCCATAGTAGGTGTGCCTGCCTTCTTCAGATGTTCCTTAACGCCGAGCTCTCTCTCTGTCTGCCCCATCTTCAGATCTCTGAGAAGCGGAATCAGAAACGGTCCGAGAACCGCACTGATCGCAAATGAAATAAAGATTGGAATGATTGCTGTTGACTGTATGATCATATTTCCCCCCATATATCCCTTTGAAATATTGATTTACTCCACATCGGCTAAATAAAATCCGGCATCCTCATTCGTAACGCCGTCTGTTTCTTCATTATTTCCGCCTGCCGTATTGGACGGGTCTTCTTCACCCTGCGGAACCGGAACATTCGTATCAGAAACCGTTTCGCTGAGTTCTCCCTCCGCTCCTTCTGCCTGTTCCTCGTCCGCAGCGGCGTCATCCGCCTCACTTTTTCCGTAAACGCCGTCAATATTATTAAAATCATAGAGATAGAAGTCTTCGTCGGAACCATCCGTCTCCTGATCCGGGTAAATGCCCAGATAAGGCAGGATGTCTCTCAAAATATCCCTTCCGAGATACTGCGCATAACGGCTGTCTATCTTGTAATCCGTATTCGGCTCATCCACAACCACATAGATGAGGACCTGCGGATCGTCATAAGGCACGAAGCTTCCGACGGTAAGCGTATATTTTCCGTTTCCGCGCGGGATCTTCTGAGCCGTTCCTGTCTTTGCGCCGCTGGAATAACCGTTCAGTGCGGAGCCCGTACCGGTTCCGCTTGTGACGACTTCCCGCATATAGGATTTCACGAGATCGGCAGTCTCTGTGGAAACGACCTGACGCACAAGGGTGCTGTCATAGGTCTTCTTCAGATTGCCGTCGCTGTCCCTGACAGAGCTGACAACATGAGGCACATAATAATAGCCGCCGTTTGCAAGTGCAGACAGCGCCGCGGCCTGCTGCACCATGGTGACTGTAAATCCCTGTCCGAAGGATGCGGTTGCAAGGTCCACCTCGGCCATAGTGTCTGCATTTCTGATAATTCCCGTTGCTTCGCCCGGAAGGTCAATGCCGGTTCGCGTTCCGAAATTGAACAGAGACTGATACTTTGCATATTCGGATGCACCGAGCGAAGAAGCGATCTGCATCAGCGCATCGTTACAGGACATCGCGATCGATCCGCCGAGTGTCAGCTCACCGTGACCCTCTGTTTGCACGCATCGAATCGTTGTTCCTGCGATCTCCTCATATCCGTCGCACAGAAAGGTCTCATCTCCTGTCAGGCTGGCATCTTCCAGTGCCGCCGCGACCGTGATCGGCTTATAGGTGGATCCGGGCTCAAAGGTATCTGAAATACAATAATTTCTCCAGAGCTCGTTCAGCTCCTCCATATCCTTGTCCGTAAGCTCGCTCGGATCTTTCTCCTCTTCTTCCCCCGGAAGAACATAGGGCTTATTCAGATCATACGGATCGCTGCTTGCCATCGCAAGAATGGATCCGTCATTCGGATTCATGACAACGACACCGATGTTTTTTGCCCCGTCACTGTTGCTGTAGGGTCCGTCCTTGTACTCTTCTTCAAAAGCGGCAATGTACTCCTCGCACACCTGCTGTACATTCACGTCAATCGTACTCTGTACGGTGTTTCCGTCCACAGGATCCACGATTGTCTGTTCGATCTCGGATGTCGTATCCCAGTATCCGTATTTACGGCCGTCTGTTCCGTTCAGCGTATTGGTGTAATAGCCCTCAATTCCCCAGGAAGCTTCATTGTCACCATAGGTAAAGCCGATCACATCACATGCCAGACTTCCCAGCGGATAAGTACGCACGTACTCCTCCTCGAACCAGACTCCGGCGATCCGTTTTCTTAAGGTGGCCTCCTCATCGGAAATTGTGCGCTCATCCTCATCCAGATACGCCTCTGCGATATAATCGTCCCAGGCCTGCTTCTCCTCCACTGTCAGATCCTTTGTCAGAACCTGGTACATGGATGTCCGTGTGTCCTCTGACGTCAGACGCTCCTGCAAAGAAGCCTCCGTAATTTCTGTGCCGTTAACGTCGGTCTTGCCGCCGAAAAATTCATTCAGAGCACGAACGGTCGGTTCCATATATTTCTCGTTGGAATTGGCTACCTTGCAGTCAAGGATCAGATTATAACGCTTTTCGGAAGTGGCAAGCACCGTTCCGTTGCGGTCCACAATATCTCCGCGCTTAAACGGCAGTGTGCTCGTCGTATACTTCGACTGCATATTCGAGAGCACCTGCTGGGAGTACTGGGCTCCGTCCGTTGCATTGATCGCAGTGATCCTCAATAAAACAAAAATTAAAGCCAGCACAACAAAAATAAAAAGTCCTGCCAGCTTTCTCCTCATACGACTATTCAGTTTTCCCGAGGCGCTTCCGCGTCTCTTCCCGGTTCTTCGGGTCTTCTCCTTTTTCATCAGCTCTCCGCTGACAAACCACAGATGCGCGGTTTGTCCGTTTTTTCATTCTTTCGACGTCGGTACATCCTGATACTGACGCACTTGACTGGACTTCGAACTATTATACCACACAATTTGATCTTCATCAGGATAATTCATCCCCAGCTCTCCCACAGCCTTTTTTCTGATCTCATCCAGCTCCACCTGGTTGGTGATATTTTCCAGAAGTGCATCATTTTCACTGCGCACACTGACGAGCTCTGCCTCCGCCGCCGCAATCGCTTTTTGCTGTGTGGTAACGGATGCCCGCAGAGTCAGGTATTGAACGCACATAAAGATCGTAGCGACAGAAATGACACACAGAAAAATGACAAAACCGCGCGTCATGTTGAATGTTCTCTCACAATTACGCTGAACTGCAGCCCTGCTTCTTGCTTTTTCCGCTTTTGAATTTACCCTTCTTCGTGCAGTTCGCGCCTGTGTTCTTGCCATTCGTCAGATCCTTCGTTCAAATATCCTCAGTTTTGCACTTTTAGATCTGGAATTCATCTCCATTTCCTCGACAGCAGGGAGAATCGGCTTCCGTGTGACAACTTTTCCCTTGGATTTTTTTCCGCACACACAAACCGGAAACTCCGGCGGACAGGTACATGGATTCTCATTCCGTCTGAAAGCGGCTTTGACAATCCGGTCCTCCAGCGAGTGAAATGTAATCACCGCCAGTCGTCCTCCATTGTCCAACAGGTCGATCATCTCATCCAGAGAATCCTCCAGTGCCGAAAGCTCCCCGTTCAGCTCAATTCGAATTGCCTGGAATGTACGCTTTGCCGGGTGACCGCCCGTCTTTTGAAACTTCATCGGGATGGATGCCCGGACAATAGAAACCAACTCCCCAGTTGTCTCTATTCTCTTGGTCTTCCTGTATTCCACGATGTGTTTCGCAATATTTTGAGCAAATCTCTCTTCTCCGTAATCACGGATCATCAGAAACAGCTCATGCTCACTTGCTTCATTCACGATGTCGCCGGCCGTGCAGCTCTCCCTGCGATCCATTCTCATATCGAGAGGAGCATCCGCCATATAGCTGAAACCGCGCTCGGCGGTATCCAGCTGATAGGAAGACACACCCAGATCGAGCAGGATACCGTCCACGCTCCGGATGTCCAATTGATGCAGAATATCCTTCATCTGAGAGTAATTGCCGCGCACAATCGTCGTTTTATCCCGATAGTCGGAGAGCCGCTCCCCAGCAGCCGCGATTGCCGCGTCATCTCTGTCGATGCCGATCAGTCTGCCCTTTTCAGCAAGCCTTTTTGCAATTTCAAGTGAATGGCCCCCTCCCCCAAGGGTTCCATCTACATAGATTCCTTCCGGCTTGATATCCAGCCCTTCCAGAACCTCATTCAGCAGTACGGATACATGATTGAATTCCACCTTCAGTCTCCTTTCCCCTTTAAATCATAATTCCGAGACTTTCCAGCTCATTTCTCATCTCTTCCGCATCCCCCAGAAGCTCAGACTGGTTATCCCATGCCTCGGGATTCCAGATTTCAAAGCTCTCCATGTTGCCGGTTACGACGACTTCCTTCTCAACTCCCGCATACGCTCTCAGCCCCTCGCTGATCAGCATTCTCCCCTGGGAATCAAGCTTGACCTCATCTGCATTGGCTGCAAGAAATCTTTTTAAATTACGGCTCTTCTGAGGACTGCCTTTTAAACTGGTCAGATTAGAAACATATTCATAGAAACCTTCCTCCGTGTAGACAATAAGGTTAGAGTCCACCCCTCGCGTGATCACGAGTTTGGACGCACCAATCTTATCCCGAAATTTGGACGGGATGATCAGTCTTCCCTTATTATCGATCGAATGTTGAAAGGTACCCAGAAACATGCATGTTCTCCCATTTCGTGGAACTTTTACTCCATTTCCCTCCACGCAAGATAAATTCTACCCCATAGGCACACCTTTCGCAACCCGAACATATTTTCTAAAAAATTAAAAAAACAGCCAAAATTGGCTGTTTTTCACGAAATACGTTTATAAAATTAATATTCATGTAACATTTTGACGAACACCGATCAGCGGGAAATCCCCCACTTCGTCATCAGACCGTTCCTTTTCCCCCACTTCGTCATCCGATCAGTACTTTTCCCCCACATTGTCCGCAAAGTGTCTTCATTTCCCGATTCTGATTAATGCCGATGCGGCACGGAATGCAGGGAGCGATTCTCCGCATCCATGCTTCCACTTTGTTCCACAGCTGCGGATTTTCAATACTTACTGCTGTCTTCAGACTGCTCCGGTACCTGCTTCGGACTGCACTTTTCCTCCACCGGAGCCTCACATCCGTCCTTTTGCTCCCGCTCATCCGCGGTGTTTTCCAAAGCCTGTGCGGACTCACTGACGTCAGCCGCTGCCTGCTCCGTCTGTTTGCCGGCCGCTCTTCGTCTGCCGAAGATGATCAGGATCACCGCAATAACTGCTGCGGCTGCGGAAAGCATCATGGATACCGGAATCGAAGTTCCCCGGATCAGCAGCTGGTCTGTACGGAGCGGTTCGATCAAAAACCTGCCGAGACCGTAGCCTGCCGCATAGGTCAGAAACAGCTCTCCGCGGAATTTTGTGCGATTTCTCCTCAGAAACAGAACAAGCAGAACACAACAGTTCCAGATTCCCTCATAGAGGAAGGTGGGATGCACCTGAATGTAGCCGATGTCGCCGATGATCTTCAGATTTTCCCACATCTGTTCCGTGATCTCATTCTGACGGACGGCAGAGACAGGAAGCTGCATCGCAAACAGGCTGTCCGTATAGCGGCCGAAGGCCTCTCTGTTAAAAAAGTTTCCCCAGCGTCCGATGATCTGACCGATCGGAAGCCCGAGCACACAGGTATCGAGAATCCGGCCGATGTTCATGTGACGCCGCTTTGCCTCAACAAACAGGGTCAGTACACCGCCGATGATCCCTCCGTAGATCGCAAGACCGCCCTCCCGGATCGAAAAGACCGAGATCAGGTTATCGCGATACAGATCCCAGGAAAACACGACATAGTAGATACGCGCGCCGATGATACCGAAGATCATGGCACGGATCGCCATATCGAGGTAATCATCCGAGTTCTGTCCTGTATTATCCGCCCGTTTCATGAGTACGGTGATTCCAAGCACCATTCCGATGGCAATCGCGATCCCGTAGAAGGCGATCGTAAAGCCTCCGATTGAAAAATTCTTCCCTACGTGATCCAGATAAATTCCGAGATTCGGGAAATTAATATTATACTCCATGCCCCTGCCTTCGCATTAAACGTTAAATCTAAAGGTGATCACGTCTCCATCCTGTACGACGTATTCCTTGCCTTCCATGCGCACCAGGCCTTTCTCGCGGGCTGCCACATAGGAACCGCAGTCGAGCAGCTGACGATAATTCACGACCTCTGCCTTAATAAATCCCCTCTCAAAATCCGTATGGATCTTACCGGCAGCCTGAGGAGCCTTTGTGCCGATCTTGATCGTCCAGGCACGTGTCTCATCCTCCCCGGTAGTCAGGTAGCTCATGAGGCCCAGAAGGTGATAGGAAGCTGCGATCAGCTTATCCAGACCGGACTTCTCGATTCCGAGATCGGCAAAAAATTCCGCCTTCTCCTCATCATCCAGCTCCGACATCTCCTGCTCGATCTCCGCGGAAACAACGAACACCTCGGCGCCCTGCTCCGCTGCGAATTCTCTTACTTTTTTTACATTTTCATTGGAGGCACCGTCATCCTCAAGATCGGAATCCGCAACGTTTGCCGCATAGATGACCGGCTTGTCTGTCAGCAGGAAGAGGCTCTTCTTGAACTTCTCGTCCTCTTCATCCTCAAAATGAAGAGAGATCGCCATCTTTCCGTCCTCCAGATGCTTATGGATCTGATCCAGAAGCTCTACCTCATGCTTTGCATTCTTGTCGGCACCTGATTTCGCAGCCTTTCCGGTCTTGGCAATACGTCTGTCCAGAACCTCCAGATCCGCAAAGATCAGCTCCAGATTGATCGTCTCGATATCACGGACGGAATCGATCGATCCGTCTACATGTACAATATTGGAGTCCTCAAAGCAGCGAACCACATGGACAATGGCATCGCACTCACGAATATTCGCAAGGAACTGGTTGCCGAGACCCTCTCCCTCGGAGGCACCCTTTACGAGACCGGCAATATCGACAAATTCAATTGTAGCCGCAGTTACTTTTTTGGAATGACTGAAATCACCCAGAAGCTTCAGTCTCTCATCCGGGACCGGAACAACACCGACGTTCGGATCGATCGTTGCAAACGGGTAATTTGCAGCAAGCGCTCCTGCCTTTGTAAGAGAATTGAACAGTGTACTCTTGCCTACATTCGGAAGGCCGACAATTCCTAACTTCATATTCTTATTTCCTCCTTGGAATCCGATTCAAATCAATTCGCTCCCTGTCGCACGCACACGGATAAGGGCTGACCGGGATGAACTCCCCCGACAGCGCTTTATTATTCATCGCGCGCACACGCATAAGGGCTAACCTCGAGTGTAGCATGGCAGGGACGTTCTTGCAAATGCTTTTCCGTTCTTTCCTGTGCCCGCCTGCACACTTTCCTTTGCTCTTTCCTCTGCTTCCGTGCTGTACGCTCAGCGGTTAAAAAGCCGGCAGATTTCTTTTTACGAAACCTGCCGGCCTTTACCTTCCGCAAATGTTACGAAAAGCAGCTATTATTTATTTTTCCACTTTGCGACTGCCTTCTCTTCAGAGGTCTGAAGATCATTGATCAGTGCACCGAGCTCATTGATGGCGCGTTCTGTATCCTTCCAGGGAAGAACCTCCATGAAGCCTGACAGTTCGCTTCTTCCGCGCATTCTTCTTATATCCACGGAAGACTCTGCTTCCCTGTTCTTGATGATCATTCTCAGATTCGGGACGAAGCAGATGATACAGATATTGATGATCCAGATAATGCCGACAAGAACCGTTAAGATCGTTAAGAATCCCGCGCTGCCGCTGCCTCCGCCGAAGTAAGCGTATGCGCGCTGAAGCGTTGCGCCCGCAGCCAGCACCGCGACACCGGCACTGAGAGAGAGATGCTTCAGTATAAACTTCTTATATACCATAAAGAACGGAACGACCGAAGCGATCCCGAGGATGATGCACAGCGCCGTAATGAATCCCAGACCGCCGTTTCCGCCGGAATTTCTCATGCCGTTATACGCAAGTCCTGTCACAACCGCAAACATAATTGAGGCAACGAGTGTGAACAGCAGCATGCAGCCGATGAGATTCATGAAGCTGAATCTGTGATCCCTGCGCACCTCGATGCCTGAGATCTTATTGATGTCAAATTCATACTGAAGAGCGGTACGTCCCATAAGAGATCTTCCCGTCGCACGGAAGAGCACGCGCTTGTTCGTCACCTGCAGACGTCCCTCTGCCTTCTGGAATTTCGCTCTCGTGCGAAGGATCGCAATATCGTACTGTCTGACCGGTACTTCTCCCTGATCCGGTTCAATACAGTCAGGTACGATCCTCATTCCTCTCTCATACCAATCCGTATCATTGCGCTCCGGCTCACCGATGCCGACTCTGTTCTTAAAAGCAGCGATCGTTTCGCGGAAGCTGCCCGTTCCCTGCGCTCCTGCATAAGAATTCCGTCCATATCCTCCCTGTGGTGCATTCTGACGCGCATTCTGCTGCTGATACGGTGATCCTCCCTGCGGGCCGCTCTGCTGATAATGATTCTGCGGACCGTTCTGCTGCTGATACGGTGATCCTCCCTGCGGAGCACTCTGCTGATAGTGATTCTGCGGGGTGCCCGGTCTCGCACTCTGCTGCTGATATGTTGAGCCTCCCTGCGGAGCGCTCTGCTGATAGTGATTCTGCGGGGTGCTCTGCTGCTGATACAGTGATTCCGCCTGCGGTGCACTCGGTTTCACACTCTGCTGCCGAATACTGCTCTCGTCCGCCCCCTTCTGAAGGCTGACCTGTGACCCGGAGACTCCCGTGCTGCCTGCGGGCGGCGTGTTCTGCGGAGCAGCTGCAGTACTGCCGCTCACATTCTGGGCCGACTTTGCCCTCATCGCAACTGCGCCGGAGCACATGCAGAGCTCACCGTCTTCCAGTTTTCTTCCGCACTGTGTACAAAATTTCATAGCTTCCCTCCTCATTTGGTTGATATGTTCCCGGCAGAAATGCGCCTTTTAATAATACAGCGACTCCGCCCCCAGATCCTGCAGTACCCAGATATCGTTCTCCTGCGTAAAGCTCATATAGATCGAATCATTGCTGCTGTAGGAAGTGGCTGTTCTTGTATTTGACAGATAACCGGTCTGATAATAATTGACTTCATAGTCAAAATCGATCCTGATCTGCGAATAGGACGTATCTCCCGATGTAGAAATATTAGAGAAATTCACACTAATGACATCATCCGCAAAACGGGATTTCAGACTCTCAAAGTTTTGTCCGATCGCATTCCGGCTGTCCGTATCCGAAATAAAGTGATCCGCTATCACGGAGAAATCACTCTGTGCCAGCGCAGACTGGTAAATATCGCTCATATACTGGACCGCGATATCCTCCAGAACCTTCATCTGATCTTCCGTGTACAAGAGATCCGTCAGATATCCGGCATCATCATTATAGTAGACCGACATGGTCGATACCGCAGTCTGCCTGCCCGCAGCCGAGACAGACACCGTATGCTGTCCGGCAAAAAGCTCCGGAATCACATACAGATCGCTCCCGTCCTCCTGTGCGGTCGCATAGACCGATCCGTCTATCGCGATCCCATCGATCGAGACAGAAGCCCCGGACGGCACGTAGAGACTGTAATCGGAGACGATCAGCGTATCGGATCCTACGTACCAGTCATCGAAAAGAAGAAGTTCTTTTTTTCCGGAATTCACGACGTTGACGTCGAATTCGGAATCGTATTCCTCTCCTGCCCGGCGGTAGCGGATCGAAACTGTTTTTCCGATAGCGCTCTGCTGCGCATTGTAGAGCGCAGAAAGATCATTCAGATCGTAATACGTGATCTCATAATTCTGGACTTTTCCCAGATCAAGAGAGGCCGCATAGGTCTTGAAGGTCTCAGGATTGATAAAATCCGTCTCCTGAAGCCCCAGCTCTCGGAAAGCACTCTCATAATCGCCGTTGCAAAGGGATACAAAGTAGCGCTTTGCCGTTGCATCCGCTCCCGTGTTACTGTTTTTCAAATGAACAAACATCCCGATCGCAGCAATCGCAGCGATGATCTCCGCCGTAAAGATCCACATCTTTTTGGTCATCCGGAAGCGCGGACGCACCATCTGCTCCTGCTCATAGTCTTCGTAATACTCTCGGCCCCGCTCCACAGGCGTTTCCCACGATTCCGTGATCTCTTCCTGCTGAGAAAAACCGTCCTCCTCAAAGAACATTTCCTCTTCGGCCGGCAGCCGTGCCCCGCAACTCTGACAGAAGAGACTGCCTTCTTCATTGAACGCACCGCATTCATGACAAAACATCACGATCCCTCCTTAATCATATTGCTCAAGAAAATCAATATTTGACTGCTCCACGGAGGACATCCGGCTTGTGACCGAGCTCATTTCACTTGTGGTCGCAGTATACCAGGATTTCGAGCTGAAGTAGCTGAGCAGCTCCGCATCCTGAAAGCGATACCCGTGCCGGGCGTAGATCTCGTTGATCATCATTCGGGCAAGGGATCTTCCTCCGGGAAATGTGCCGTAGCTCTTTGCGTTCAGCGAGACCATATCGGAAGCTGTCAGCTGTCTGTCGGAGCTGTAGTCACATAAATATTCGCTGCCTGTCGTCACGTCCTGCGGCTCTTCCGCGGCTGCCGGAGTCTGTGTATCTTCCGGCTGAGAACTCTGTCCTGCGGCTCCCAGGCTGAAGGCATCGTAGGAATTTGTTACCTGCACTGCCTCGTAGACAGAACCTTCCGCTGACGGTTGCTCGATCGCGGCAGCATTCAAAGCCGGAATACGGAATTTTACCGTCACCAGTACGCAGAGTGCGACAGCTAGCGCGATGATCATTCCGATGATCACGATCAGAATTCCGATCACAGCATCATTTTTCCGCTGCATGAATCATCCCCCTCTCCTATATCATGACCGCTCAATACATATATTTTACTAAAAAAGCCGTATCATTACAAATTTTAATTCGCACATGGTTATCCTGATTTCCGTTTTTTTCTCCTGTCGTTCCGGATCGCGTACGGCTTGCATGCCGCTGATGATCGCTCGCCGTATGCCGCTGCATGCAAGCATGCCGGCGCACGGCTCGCTGTTAGCCAATCTCTGCGCGATTGTATCCGACTCGCTGTTAATAAAAAGAGACCGGTCATTCACAGATGACCGGTCTTTTTTAGAACCCTGAATTATTTATTGAATTGAAACCGAAATCGGATCAGTCCTCAAGCCATGTAATCATTCCGCAATCACCCATAATAGCGGACTCTCTCTCCATCAGGTTCATCATGAAATTTGTAAAATTATGAAACATCTCTATATCCTCCTCAGTGCTTAGCTGTTGTTTACTGTAGCTGTATCATAGCATCCGGTAGATACAGATACCTGTCAAAGCCGAACAAATTTTAGACATTTTTTGCAGCGCCTACTATCCTTCAGATCAGCTGTCCGAAACTATGTTCCGACTCATCTATAACGAAAAAACCGGAGACACAGGTCTCCGGCTTTCTCATCACTCCAAAAAGAATCAAATATAGATGGCAGGGATCAAAGTTCGATCCACTTGTTTCTTCCGATGTTTTCAGCATATTCCATGTCTGCTGCATAGATCTCTTTCATAACTCTTACAAATCTGCGTAACATATATTATCTCATTCCTTTCTTATTGAGCATGGATGTAACGTCTTCAGATGCTCTGACATCCAGATCCAAAAGGTATAATTCTCTCATGACTTCTGCAAATTTCTTAAACATACTAGTCATCTCCTTTGTTGCATTTTTGTTTCTTTGTTTGTTTCTGACTGTATTCTAAGCTTTTTGCATTTCAGAAGCCTGCCATATCGAAAGAAAAACAAGACAATTTTTGCAGCAGCACTTGCTGTGTTTTTATTTTGTAAATAATAAGATAATACTGATCACCGCAAGGATCGGAAGAGAGACCGTGCCGATAACAATTGTCATACCGCTCATGAGTGCAAAGGCAAGAGCCAGTACGACCACAATTTTTATGATTCCCCAGGCGACATTCAGCATCAGGCGCAGAAGCCGCGCAAGGATCCATATCATAAAGATCAGTCCCAAGAGAGATCCTGATATCATTTTGTTGAGCCTCCTTTCGTGCTGTACATTTGGTCAAAAACAGATTATAGCGCAAAAGGGGGAAAAACGCAAAATTGCGACGGGATCAGCTTATTTCAGCGGCATCAGCCGTTTTCCCAGAACGCCCGGCTCACCGCAGGATCAGGATCAGCAGGATCACATGGACGATCAGACAGAGCGGCACCAGAAGCCGGAATTTTGTCTTTCTTGTCTTATGATGAAAGAGGATCATGCCGAGAGCTGCCCCGAAGGAGCCCCCAATCGCGGAACAGGTCAGGAGGGTCGCTTCCGAGATCCTGTATTCATGATGGATGGCACGGTATTTGTCCAGTCCGTATAACACAAAGGTAACGATGCTGATGATCAGAATATATCCGAGTAATAGCTTCATAGGCATTTCTTTTCTCCTTCCGGTCTGTTGTATACATGCAAAAGGGGGCAGCTGCGCCGCCCCTTTGGTCTCATGATCAGCCAAGAACACCGATCGGCTCGGAGTAACCGTAGTAATCCGGTCTCCCGCCGAGGATCGTTATGCTGAGATCTTCATTTAAGAGAACACCGACCTGCATCTCGGTAAATACACCGGGAAGAGGAATCGAGATGTTCCTGTTGCTGAAATTTCCGTTGTTGACGATCACGATCTGCAGATCCAGAGTGCGGTCTTCCTCCAGAAATCCGAAGAGCTCTCCGCACCAGCTTGGAACTCCGACCTTAAGATCCGGCAGATTTGCAAGATTCAGCGTCTTTGTTTCCTTCAGCTGATATTCCTCATTCTTCACCTCATAGCCGAAGATCTGAGTGCCGATGGAAATGCCGGACAGCAGTTTCTTCCGCCATTCCAGTGCCTTTTCCTCCAGCGCTTTTTTCGTTCCTTCATCTTCTCCGGTTATCAGAATAACAGGGAATCCGCAAAATCCGCATTTTGATTCCCCTTCCGCAACGGTTCTGCCGCATACAAGACACTTCATGACATATCTCCTATCAGATATAAAGAGCAGATCTATTCTGCCGTTTCTGTTTTCTCAAAATAATCAGACCTGTTCCGAGTCATCCGAAATGATCAAATCACTCATTTTGGTCAGCTCGATCGAAGCTGCTCTGCCGACCGGCTTTCCGCCGAACAGATCATAC
>JAUNAN010000137.1 GCA_030527595.1 Lachnospiraceae bacterium
CTGAAATCATCATAATGAGAAGATGTTCTGATCAGCGATCATCTTGCGGGGCCGGGGGTAATGTCTCCCGGCTCCTTTTTATTCTGTTGTTCTGCGGACGTTTTCTATGTTACAATGGCGTGAACCATTCAACATAAAGCGGGATATTAGCCATGATTACAATCAAAAATCTTTCCTATTCCGTTCCGGAGAAGGAATTATATAAGGATATCAGTTTCACGATCGAAGAAAACTATCATTATGCTTTTATCGGGTCGAACGGAACCGGAAAAAGTACACTAATCGATATGATCCTTCATCAGGATCAGTACTTGTATGACGGGAAGATCCTTCTGGATGAGTCCGCCGTGAGCAGCAGGATCGGATATGTCAGTCAGTTTACGGGAGAAAATACCGACAGTGGAAAGACCGTGTTTTCATTTCTCAGTGAGGAGTTTGTAAGACTGGACAAACAGATCGAAATGCTCTGTGACAGGATGGCTGAAGAAACAGATCTCGATGAAGTATTTGATTCCTATCAGCAGACCCTCGATGAGAAGGATGCGATCGACGGAGATCACTATGAGGTAAATATTCGGAAGCAGCTGAAGCTCGCCGGAATCGAACAGCTTGAGAATCAAACGCTGAACACTTTAAGCGGAGGAGAGTTCAAACTGATTCAGGTGATCAGAGAGATGCTGCTTTCACCGAAAATGCTGTTTCTCGATGAACCGGATGTCTTCCTTGATTTTGACCATGTAAATGCTTTAACAGCCCTCATCAATTCATTTAAAGGTACTCTTGTTGTGATCACACACAGCCGTTTTCTTCTGAATCACTGCTTTAACAGGATCATTCATCTGGAAGGCTGCGAAATTCAGACCTTTGAGGGCTGCTATGCGGACTATAACTTTGAGCTTCTTTCCACGAAAGCGGAGCTGGAGGAAATTGCCGCAAAAGAAGAGGCTGAGATCGAAAGACAGCAGGCAATTGTCAACAAGACGCGTGCGCTTGCAACCGAGATCGACAGTGCATCACTCGGGAAAACCGTGCATGCACGGCAGACCCTGCTTGACCGCCTGAAAAACCGCCGCACAAAGCTTCCTTTTGTTGAAATTCAGAAACCGGCCTTTGTCTTTGAAACGGATTTAAATGAAACAATAGAAGACATTAATACCGAGGAAACAAAAGAGCTGTCGTCAGGCGAAGCCGGGACGATTCTCTCTGTTCGGGATTATCAGACGGAATTTGATCATGAGCTCTTGAACCACATTTCTTTTGAATTAAAGAGAGGAGAAAAAGCCGCAATCGTAGGCAGAAACGGCAGCGGCAAAACAACGATCATCAGAGATATTACAGAGGGCCGCAACTCAGCCGTCAGTATCGATCCGGGTGTGAAAACGGCCATGTTTTCTCAGGTAGTCGGAAGCTTCAGTCTGTCTCACGGATCTGTCCGTGAAATTCTGATGGATAAGGGATTCCGTAATGATGATGAGATAACGGAATATCTGTGCAGATTCGGTTTTACAAAGGAAGTTCTGAGAAAGAATCTGAATCAGCTGTCCGGAGGAGAAAGAGATACGCTTCAGATCGCCGTTATGATGCTTGAAAAGGCGGATCTCCTTCTTTTGGACGAACCGACAGGTCATCTGGATCTCTATGCTCAGATCGCTCTTGAGGAGGCTCTGAAGAGCTATAAGGGCAGTGTCCTCATGGTTTCCCATGATTTTGAGATCATCGCAAACTGCATGGATCATGTACTTTTCGTTGATCAGCATGAGCTTCGAAGAATGAGTATCCGCAAGTTCAGACAGATGGTGTACAGGGAGCATTTTGACAGAGACGATCTTCTGAAGGAGGATGCGCGAAAATCACTCGAGATCCGAATCGATGAGCTGCTTGAAAAGCATCAGTATGAAGCGGCGAAGGAGCAGCTGGAGCGTCTTGAAAAAGTTCTGAAATCATAAGCTGCTGTATTTATGAATGCTTTTATGATCAGAATACGCCTTTACGCGAAAAATAAATAAAAACAGGAGAAGAAATCGTTTTCTTTTCTTGACAGAGTATTTAAGTTAAAACTAAAATGGAAAGAGCATCGTTATTAACCGAAAAGGAGATAAAAGATGAATATTTCACCATTACAGATTGAAAGACTGAAGTACGCACCGAAATTACCGGGTATGTTAAGAAACGGTATTTCCGAGATCAGCGTAAAGGAAGGCGAAGCTACAACAAGTGCTGCCGACCAGGAGAAGATTCAGGAATTATTCCCGAATACCTATGGTAAAAAAGAGATCACGTTCGAAAAGGGCGCAAATACAAGTGCTGCTAAGAAGCAGGTCGTAGGCGTTATCCTTTCCGGCGGACAGGCACCGGGCGGACACAATGTCGTATGCGGTCTTTATGATGCGCTGAAGGCAACCGATTCCGAGAATGTCCTTCTTGGTTTCAAGGGCGGCCCGAGCGGACTTCTTGAAGATAACTATATCGAGTTTACAGATGACTTCATCGATCAGTACAGAAACACAGGCGGTTTCGATATCATCGGTTCCGGCAGAACAAAGCTTGAGACAGAAGAGCAGTTTGCCATTGCTTCCGAGGTATGCAAGAAGCACGGTGTTACAGCGATCGTTATCATCGGCGGTGATGACTCCAATACAAACGCAGGTGTTCTTGCCGAGTACATGGCAGCACATAACACAGGCGTTCAGGTAATCGGCTGCCCGAAGACAATCGACGGCGACCTGAAGAATGAAGATATCGAATGCTCTTTCGGTTTTGATACAGCTACAAAGACATACAGCGAGCTGATCGGAAACATTCAGAGAGATGCAAATTCCGCTAAGAAGTATTGGCACTTCATCAAGGTTATGGGCCGTTCCGCTTCTCACGTTGCTCTTGAATGCGCACTTGAGACTCAGCCGAGCATCTGCCTTATTTCCGAAGAAGTTGCAGCTAAGAAGATGTCTCTGAGCCAGATCGCAAACTACATCGCTGATTCCGTAACTGCAAGAGCTAAGAACGGAAATAACTTCGGTGTTGTTGTGATCCCGGAAGGTGTCGTTGAGTTTGTACCGGAATTCTCTGCACTGATCGCAGAGATCAACGAACTGCTTGCTGGCAGCAAGGCTGATGAATTCAATGCACTTGAGAGCTGGGCAGATAAGTATGCATTTATCGAAAAGGGTCTCACTGCAGAGTCCATGGCTGTATTTGCAACACTTCCGCAGGCCGTACAGCAGCAGCTCTTCCTTGAGAGAGATCCGCACGGCAATGTTCAGGTTTCTCTGATCGAATCCGAGAAGCTGTTTGCATCTCTCGTTGCTGATGTCCTGAAGGAAAGAAAGGCAGCAGGAGAGTATAACGGAAAGTTCGCTACTCTGACACATTTCTTCGGTTATGAAGGCAGATGCGCATTCCCGTCTAACTTCGATGCAGATTACTGCTATTCTCTCGGCTACAATGCATTCATGCTGATCCAGTATGGCTACAACGGATATCTTTCCAAGATCTCCAACCTGTCTGCTCCGGCTGATGAATGGGTTGCAGGCGGTATGCCGATCACTAAGATGATGAACATGGAAAGACGTCACGGCGAAGATAAGCCGGTTATCAAGAAGGCTCTTGTAGAACTTGACGGCGCTCCGTTCAAGTATTTCGAGGCTCACAGAGCAGAATGGGCTGTAGAGACCTGCTTCACATATCCGGGTGCAATTCAGTACTACGGACCGACAGAAGTATGCGATCTGACAACAAGAACACTTGCTCTTGAGAAGGGTCTGATGAAATAAGTTTATTCTTAAGAAACACAAAGAGGACAATCTATTATGATTGTCCTCTCAGAGTGTAGACAAAGCCAGCAGTTTCGCTGGCTTTTCGCATACCCTGAATT
>JAUNAN010000138.1 GCA_030527595.1 Lachnospiraceae bacterium
GGATTCTTTGTAAGAAGCTCCATCTGATCTTCGGATCAGGTGGAGAGGTTCACTACCGTCGCACAGTTTGACAGCAGGTTAAACAGGATGAATTTCCAAAGATCCGGGTGATTTTTTTTAAATGTTGTCATCGCATTCATGGCTTACTCCTTACACTATACTGGTGATAATAACTGCCCAGGGCAGCTTTGTTTTGATGCTCTCAGTATAATGCAGAGTTTTCCTTTGATGATCAGAAGATACCACATCACAGGCTTCAGTGCTCACAAGTGGCACAAAATGTCATATATCCGGCACAAGCGTTTTTTGTTTCTCACCATTTCATCTCCCACGCAGTGTCTCCAGCACGTGCCACACCGCTGCCGCCGGATAATAGAAGATCATCCTCGGTCCGGAGAATTTCATAACTTCTCAAATCTTTTCCCTCATATCCGGGCGATAACAGTGTACTTTACAGCTCGAACAGAAGGTCTTTTTCTCCATGAACGGACATTTTCTACTCCTGCTCGCTGCATATTCGCGCAGTTCCCGGCAGTCATCACACAGATCGGCACTGCCATGATTTTTCCTGCAATACAATCGTATCATCTGAGAGACGATCTCGATCTCACGCTCTCTTTTTTTCTCAATCTTATCTTTTTCCCTCATAACTCTGCTCCTCTTTTCTCTCTGTATACATAACCACTCTGTATGTAAACACTCTATAACATAACGCTCTGTTCGTAAACACTCTGTGCACGTATCTAATGAAATGCACATCTGTTGTCATGAAAAAACAGGTGCCGCAAAGCCCATACATATAGACTCCGTGACACCTGATAATGTATGCCGAAAACCACCTGGTTCCGACAAAAGATACGTGATAAAAATATTTTTATGATAATGATTTCAGAAGTGTCTCTACTTCCTGTCGTGTCGCAAGTTCCTCAGAGAACGCACTGGCAGAACCGGCGCACAGCCCCATACGGAACGCTTTTTCATAATCTCCCTTGCTCTCCAGATATCCTGTGAGGAATCCTGCCACCATAGAATCTCCCGCACCTACAGAGTTCACTACCGTGCCCTTCGGTGCCGGGCTTTTCAGTACATCCCCCTGTTCAGAGATCAACACCGCTCCTTCTCCTGCCATGGAGATCAGAATATTCTGTGCACCAGCCTCCTGCAGTCTGCGTGCATACGGTACAACTTCCTCCTGAGTCCTCAGCTCTACCCCATATAATTCTCCAAGCTCATGATTGTTCGGCTTAACGAGGAACGGGTGATATTTCAATACCTTGACCAGCAGATCCTTCGTGGCATCCACCACGATTCGGATGCCTTTTCCATCCAGACGGGACATGATTCTCTCGTACATATCCTGGGGGAGCGTGTTCGGCACAGAACCGGAAATAACCAGCCAATCGCCGGCCTCAAGCTGATCCAGCTGTGCAAACAGAGCTTCGATATCCTGCTCTGTGATTTTTGGACCCTGACCATTGATCTCGGTTTCTTTATCAGATTTCATCTTCAGATTGATTCGGGAAATGCCCTCCTTCACCTGAATGAAATCCGTACCAATGCCGTATGTCTTAAGCTCTTCCTGAATCTCCTGTCCTGTGAAACCTGCGACAAAGCCAAGAGCCGTGCTGTCGATACCCATGTTCCTGAGGACTATGGAAACGTTGATCCCCTTTCCTCCGGGAAGCATCTTCTCGTAATTAGTACGGTTCACCTGCCCGATGCGAAAATTCTCCGTTCTCACAATATAGTCCAGAGCAGGATTAAATGTTACTGTATAAATCATCTCACATACCTCCATCCACAGGTTAGAGTTTTTCTAATAGCTCATTAAAGTATTGCTTCATGGTCTTCACCAGCACTTCCCGTATCTTCTCCTCCTGTCCTGTCTCAAAGGCCTTCAAAAATGCCTCATCCCGGACAAAACCTGCGCTGATGAAGCCCAGCATATCCTGGTTTTCCTTCTGATGCTCATCAACTGGCATCAGAAGGAGAACGGCTGCCCAGACTCCTCGAAAATAGGGATCCTCGAAACCATTTCCCTTCTTTGGTGTGCAGGAGAGAAACAGCGGCTCCCGAATTCCCTCCGTCCGGCAGTGCAGAAGACAGATTCCAAACTCAGGAAAGACTTGAGAATTCATCTTCTCTCGCTCCCGGATCGCCTCGATCACCATCCCCGCATCTCTCAAATTTGTCGTTGCCATCATGGCAAAATAGCGAAGCAACTCCGAAAAACGGATATTATCCGAAACCTGATAATGACGATATCGATCTATCAGGCCTTTAATCTCCCGAGAGGCAAAGTTTGCTGCATCCAGCTGTCTGGCAAAATCCTCATCCTGACTGCTCCTGCGCATCTGTGCATATTCGTTGACCTTTGCCTGAATTCTGGTCACATCCTTCTGCGTGATCAAAGGTTTCACAAGCACATAGTCAACCCCGGCTTCCGTAAGATCAAAAGAAGAGACAAAAAAGTCATTCCTGCTTATGACAAAGGGCGTAAGCTCCTCCCGTCCATAAGCATGCAGCTCAATATTCGACGTGATATGGTCTCGGATTCTGGCGACCATAAGTCTGGCAAGCCCAAATCCGCTGGCGCAGACAACACCGATGTACACTTTCCGTCGAATCTGCTGTGCCTTCCTGATCTTTTCCTCCACGGCACCGAAGTGCATGGCAAGGAATCCAATCTCCTCATCACTGATCGCAGTATTCATAGCCCTCTCCAGCACTGCTGCAGCCTGTCTGCACCTGAAAAAAACATCTGAATATTCTGCCTGGATGTCCGCCAGAATCGGATTATAAATGTCCAGGTGGTTCTTAAGACGAACAACCACCGGCCGCAGATGCATCAGGAGGCCTTCCAGAAAATCCTCATCGGATTTCATCTCATAAGCAAGCTTCGGATTATAGAGATCGATCATCTGATCGATGAGCTCCATGAGCTCCTCGGATTCCTGATAGAACTGCTCACCTCTCTGGGAACTCCGATTGCCTGTATATGCGGTTTTGGATGCCCTCAGGTGAAGCATAAGATAGGAGATCTCCGTCTGAGGCATGGTGAGATCAAATTCTCTCTCTATGCTCATCAGAATCCTTTCAGCCAGAGCAGTCTCCTCACACATTTCTGCATTCTTCAGAAACAGATCCTGATCGCTTTCAAGGATTCCTCCGTTTTTGATTCGCTCTACAGCGATTGCAATGTGAATGATGAGGCCCATGTAAGCATTATCCGCCAGCATAGAAAGTGCAGGCTCCTGCATCTCCTTCAGCACTCTTCTCACACGATCCACGGTATCCTGCTTCAACAGAGAATAAATGCTCTTTTTGTGAATCGAGTCCATGACCGCATCGCTGACAGCATCGCTCTCATTCTCTGTAAACAGGCGGGCAGCTCCGTAATCAGCGATAAAGCGGCGCATAGCGGCTCGAAAATCCTCTTCCGCTCCATCGATCGTCACACCGTATCCGGGCTTTTTGATAAGTTTCAGATCATACCGCGAAAGCCAAGGCCTCAACATCTCCATATCGTTGGCTGCCGTGACCTCGCTCACACCCAGCATATTGCTGAAATAAAACAGCTTTTTGGGCGTACGATCCTTGAGCAGCGCAAAAAGAATTTTTCTTCGACGCTCCTCCTTGTCATCCGATCCGACCACATTGGCCTCTGCCAGATCTCTCAGCAGCTGCGCCATGCCCTCCTCGGAACCGTAAAGGTATATTCCAGCTCCTTTTCGGTTTTTCAGGCTCAATCCATACATTCGAATCGCATCTTCAATATATTCGGATTCTCTCTGAATCGTACGTTTGCTGACCCCCAATCGGT
>JAUNAN010000139.1:0-2112 GCA_030527595.1 Lachnospiraceae bacterium
GTGCTGTAGGAAATTTTTGTGATCACGAATACGATCAGAAACAGGAGCCAGCTGTAAATAAATCCGGACAGAAAGCATCCGATGAGACCGATCGCCAGCGCAGTGGAAAAAAAGATCTTCTTTCTTCCCTTTGTATCTGTAAATGCACCGAAGACAGGTCCGAGAATCGCCACGACAATGGTGACCACTGACATAGACAGTGCCCAGTATGCAGTTGCCTGATCCGATGAGATCTGTCCCGGATTTGTACCGATCGCCAGTGATTTAAACCAGATCGGGACAAGCGAACAGGCGAGCATGGTAAATGCGGAATTTCCCACATCATACAGCACCCAGGCTCTCTCTACTTTTGTCAGTTTCTTTTTTTCTGCCAAAGCAAATCCCTCCTCTTCCTGTGCTTCCGCCATGATCATGACTCCCGCACAAAAAATCCCTGTGTTTTTATTTTAATTATTTAAGTATATCATAGATACAAATGAAAACACAGACGCATACTTTCGTAATGTGATATGATAAAATCACTTCCTCTCTCCGGCTTTCATGATCCGTTCATGAAGGCTGAAGTTTAATTTTTGAAAAGGAACTATCTATGAAAAAATTCGTAAAGTTCGCAACCTCCCGCATGGGCTCCACCGCCATTACGGTTCTCATAGAGCTGGTCTTCCTGCTGTTTTTGTATTTCAGGCTCAATAACTATTTCGCGTGGATCGAGCTGATACTGCGTGTGCTCAGTATCATTGTCGTTCTAGTCATCATTTCCTTCAGCCGCCATCTGTCATCGGATCTGATGTGGATAGTGCTGATCATGCTGATACCGGTAGGCGGAACTCTCATATACCTGTTTCTGGAGGTAATGGAATACTTCAGCTCCCGCACACATGCCGGACTCGTCCGTGAAGCCGAAGCGGCCAAAACATATTTTGATCAGGATGAGGCTCTGTTAAAGGAGGCTCTGGAAAATCCGGATTTTACCGGACATCTGAATTATCTGAAACATTCAGCCGGCTACTCTGTATATCGGAATACAGGTTATACCTACTATCCGCTCGGTGAGCTTGGATTTGAAGCGATGAAGGCGGAGCTCTCAAAGGCAGAGAAATTTATCTTCCTTGAATACTTTATTATCGAACCCGGTGTGATGTGGGATTCTCTGCTTGAGATCCTGAAAGAAAAAGCTGCCGGGGGAGTCGACGTCCGTGTGCTTTATGATGACATGGGAAGTATCGGAACCCTGCCGGCAAAATACGTACGTACACTAAAAGCCATGGGGATCCGGGCACAGGCATTTAACCGGATCAGTCCTGTATTGAACGGCATCATGAACCACCGTGACCATCGAAAAATCCTTGTCATAGACGGGAAGACCGCCTTCTCCGGCGGTATCAATCTGGCCGATGAGTACATCAACAGAAAAGAGAAATACGGACATTGGAAGGATAACTGCATCCGGATCAAGGGAAAAGCGGTCTGGAGTTATACAGTCATGTTTCTGTCCATCTGGAATGCGTCTAAAAAAGAGGATCCGGACTACACCATATTCCGGGCATCTGATTTCCCGGAGGAGGGACCTGCGGACGGATATATCGTTCCCTATGCGGATACACCGCTTGACGGAGAGCGGACCGGTGAAGAAATTTACCTGAATATCCTGAACCGCGCGAAGCGGTACTGCTACATCGTGACACCCTACCTCATTCTCGACTCCGATATGCTCAACGCCCTGATCCTGACAGCGAAAAGAGGCGTGGATGTCAGGATCATCACACCCGGAATTCCGGACAAGAAAATCGTTTGGCGGATCACACGCAGCAACTATTTCCATCTCATTCTCAACGGAATCAAGATCTATGAGTATACCCCCGGTTTTATACACGGAAAGATCTTTGTCTGTGATGACGAAATTGCGACAGTCGGAACCATAAATCTGGACTACCGCTCCTTGTATCTGCACTTTGAGAACGGTACCGCGCTTTTCGGTTCAAAACAGGTTCCGGCAGTCAAAGACGATGTCCTGAAAACACTTGAAGATTGTCATGAAATGACCCTTCAGGAGACCTACATCGGTCTCGCAAGAACATTTCTCTTTATGATCATTCGGATCTTCTCTCCTCT
>JAUNAN010000139.1:2212-3789 GCA_030527595.1 Lachnospiraceae bacterium
AAAGATAAGTCCCCGGTCCGAACCTGCATGAGCTTTATCGCGGTGTCAGTTCCAGATACATATCCTTGTACTGCTTTGCCGCTTTCGCCCAGGAAACATCCTTCTGCATGTCGCGGATAATCATCTCATCCCATCTCTCACGCTCTGTGAAAAAGACCGTCTTTGCACGATTGCAGGCATCCAGAAGCAGTCCCGTTTCATATCGGTCAAAGGTAAATCCATTCCCGCGATTCTCATACTGATTGTAGGGCTCTACCGTATCCTTCAGACCTCCGGTCTCGCGGACGATCGGTACCGTGCCGTAGCGCATCGCATTCAGCTGGGTCAGACCGCAGGGTTCAAACAGAGACGGTACCAGAAGCGCATCTGCTCCCGCATAAATTTTGTGAGCTCTTGTCTCATCATACATGATGCTGGAGGATACAGCTCCCTTGTAGGTATATTCATAGTAACGGAAGGAATCCTCGTACTGAGGATCGCCCGTTCCCAGAACAGCGATCTGAGTATTGCCGTCAATTAAATTCGGAATGATTGCATTTACCAGATCCAATCCCTTCTGATTGGTCAGACGGGAAATCAGACCGATGACAAACTTGCTGTCATCCTTCTCAAGACCAACCTCCTCCTGAAGAACCGCCTTGCTCTCCTTCTTCTTCGCAATCACATCCTCGATGCTGTAGTGAACATCCAGCCTCGGATCCGTCGCGGGATTCCAGGTGTCAACATCAATACCGTTTACAATACCGCGCAGCTTTCCGGAATGATATCTCAGATGATCATCCAGATTTTCTCCGAAGAACGGTGTCTGGATTTCGCCTGCATAGGTATTACTGACAGTCGTGATCATATTCGAGTAAGTCAGTCCGCCCTTCAGCATATTGGCATCCAGCCAATTCTGTGTCAGGCAGTCCTTGTTGAATACATAATCGGGAAGACCGGACCAGTACTGGATGGTTTCAATATTATAGATTCCCTGGAAACGCAGGTTATGGATCGTAAAGACTGTTTTTGCATTTGCGAGCTTCGTACCGCCGAACAACTCACGCAGATAGATCGGAATCAAGCCTGCCTGCCAGTCATGGCAGTGAATCACATCCGGTATCCAGTCCAGATAGAGAAGCGCTGCCAGTGCCGCTTTTCCGAAATAACAAAACTTCGGAATATCATCGACCAGATTCGTATACGGATTTCCGCTCGTGAAGAACTCCTGGTTGTCAATGAAATCATAGACCACGCCGTCCCAGACATATTCCATGATGCCCACATAAAATCTGCGTCCGTCGGAGCAGAGATCCATGTCAAAGGAACCGCGATAAACCATCTTGTTCTGATACTCCTCCGGAATGCATGCATAGCGGGGAAGAATCACCTTAACGTCACAGTTCTGCTTTGCCAGTTCCTTCGGAAGTGCATACATGACGTCGCCCAGTCCTCCGGATTTTACGAACGGGTAACATTCGGATCCGATAAACGCAACACTTCTTCTCGGACCGTAGTCCTCAGCCGGAGCCGCATTTGTCTGCACAGCTTCTTCGACTGCTTTCTTCTTTGCAGTTTTCTTCTTTGCTGCTGGCTTT
>JAUNAN010000029.1:0-11937 GCA_030527595.1 Lachnospiraceae bacterium
GGTTTTCGCGGCGACAAGTAGTTATTATAGGGATGAAAGGCGTTTCCGTCAAGGGTTTTTTTCATTTTTTTGAAACTCTTTTTTCGCTGCTATATCTGGTATATTTTAATCCGATCCACCACTAAACTGCAGATGATTTACAAGTCAACCCGATAAGCTGCCAATTAACTAATAAAACTCTCAGATATCCTACAGAGTTCCCAGCAGATCCATTGCCTGCTTGATATTATCCACGGGACAAAGACGGATTCCTTCCGCTTTACCAAAGCTCCTCATATTAGCCTTTGGCAGGATAACGGTCTCAAATCCAAGCTTCTTTGCCTCGGAAACGCGCTGCTCTGCCTGACTGACCGCCCTGACTTCGCCGGAAAGACCGACCTCGCCAAACGCAAGCACGCGCTCTCCGATCGGCTGGTTTCTGCTGCTGGATACGATCGCAAGCACGATCCCCAGATCGATTGCCGGCTCACTCAGGCGCATGCCGCCTGCAATATTTACATATGCATCGCTGTCGGACAGATGAAGACCGCAGCGCTTCTCTAAAACAGCCATCAGCAGGTTTACGCGGTTATAGTCCGTCCCCGCTGCCGTTCTTCTCGGCATGCCGAAGCTCGTCCTGCACACCAGCGCCTGAACCTCCACCAGGACCGGCCTGGTTCCCTCGACCGTACAGGCAACGATTGAGCCGGATGCGCCCTCCGGTTTACCGTTCAGCATATATTCCGACGGGTTGGGGACCTCTGCCAATCCGGATCCTCTCATCTCAAAGACGCCGATTTCATTCGTTGATCCGAATCGGTTCTTTGCCGCGCGCAGGATCCGATAGGAAGCCTGTCTGTCTCCCTCGAAATAGAGGACAGTGTCCACCATATGCTCCAGCACTCTCGGTCCGGCAACAGTACCGTCCTTTGTTACATGACCCACAATAAAAATAGAGACTCCCTGCGTCTTTGCGAGCATCATCAGGGTAGAGGTCGCCTCTCGTACCTGCGATACGGAGCCGGGCGCGCTTGTGACGTCCGCGCTGAACATGGTCTGAACAGAGTCAACTACGCAGATATCCGGACGATTCTTCTCTATTACCTCTCTTACCGCTTCCAGATCCGTCTCACAGAGCAGATAGAGGGTATCCGGCATCGTGCCGATCCTTTCCGCTCTCATGCGGATCTGCTGCGGTGATTCCTCCCCGGAGATATAAAGTACCTGCTTTCCGGAAGCTGCCAGATTGCGGCAGGTCTGCAGCAGCAGAGTGGATTTTCCGATTCCCGGGTCTCCTCCGATCAGCATCAGCGCACCATGAACGATGCCGCCTCCCAGAACACGGTCAAATTCGCCGATTCCCGTTCCGATCCTCAGAGTCTCATCCATAGAAACATCTTTGATACGAACCGGCTGTCTTACCTTTTTTGCTCCGGCTTTTCCCGCACCGCTCGTTCTTGCCGGCGTGATTTTTTCTTCTGCAAAAGAATTCCATTCCCTGCAGGCGGGGCACTGCCCCATCCATTTCGCAGATTCATATCCGCAGTTCTGACAGAAAAACACTGATTTTGCTGAAGCTCTTGCCATATACTCTCCTTGCGTGCTTACACAGCCCCTGCTCATTTTTTCAAATGCAGACACTGCTTCTGACAGCGGCTCCTATCGTGCCGCTGTGGATTTATTTCTTACACAGAGAAACAGCCGATCACAAATGTGACCGGCTGCACGTGTTATTATTTTTTAGCGATCTCAACGCTGACAGACTTGCCGTCCTCCAGATCCACGCTGAAGCTCAGCTTGCCTCCGAGATTCGTCTTCTGTGTGTCGCGAAGCTCTCCGTCCAGATAAATATCGTAAGCGGCATCCGCCTCAGCCTCAACCGTAATCTGAACATCTGCCTTACCTTCTACGGTAAACTTCATTCCCAGATCGGTATAATTCAACTGCTGAACCGCCGTTCCCGGAACAGATTCATAGACAAACAGCTCATTTCTCTCAAGTCGGGTCAGCTCGTTGAAGGTTTTTACCTTGTAAATATCGCCGCTGTGCTTGAAATCTGATTTCTTTGTCTTTTCACTAAGTTCGTAATTACCGAAACTGATGCTGCCGTCCTCTTCGGAACGAATCAGTTCTCTGATAACTGCCATGATATCTGTCCTCCTGATATGCTGCCGGTCTCCCGGTGAAAACCAAAACCGCCTTTCGGCGAAATGAAACTTGTAATCCTATTTTACACGAACCGGAACTCTCTGTCTATTTGCTTTTCTCAGTCCTTCTCCGGCACCAGTCTGATCTCTCCGCCGGAAACTCCGATCGTCACCTTCCCCGTCTTTTTCAGGGCCCCCTCCAGCAGCATCTGCGCGAGCGGATTTTCGATCTGCTCCTGAATCACGCGTTTGAGCGGACGGGCTCCGTATTTCGGCGAGAATCCCTTCTCGGCAATATGTTTATAGACGGAGGGAGTGATTTTCAACTCCAGCCCCATCTGATCCCGGGCACGATTTTTCAAATTGTCGGTCAGGATCCTGGCGATCTTTCTAACCTGCTCCTCACTTAACGGACGGAACACAACGATCGCATCGATACGGTTCAGGAACTCCGGCTTGAAGATCCTGCGCACCTCGTCCATAACGCCGCGTTTCATGCGCTCATAGTCCTGTTCCGCCTGATCGCCCGACATAAAGCCGAGCCGCTTCGGTTCTATGATATGCTGTGCGCCGGCATTGGACGTCATGATAATACAGGTGTTCTTAAAATCAACGCGTCTGCCGTGAGCATCCGTAATATGACCCTCGTCCAGTACCTGAAGCAAAATATTAAACACATCGGGATGTGCCTTTTCGATCTCGTCAAATAAAATAACGCTGTAGGGATGACGTCTCACCTGCTCGGAGAGCTGTCCGCCTTCGTCATAGCCGACATATCCCGGCGGTGAACCGATGAGCTTGGAGACCGAGTACTTCTCCATGTATTCGGACATATCGACCCTGATCATATTCTGTTCAGATCCGAAGACAGCCTCTGCAACCGCTTTAGAGAGCTCTGTTTTGCCCACGCCGGTAGGTCCGAGAAACAGGAAGCTGCCTGTCGGTCTGTTGGGATCCTTCAGACCCACTCTTCCGCGCTTGATCGCGCTGGCAATTGCGTCAACCGCCTCGTCCTGACCGACGATCCGGCTGTGCAGAATTTTTTCCAGATTTGCCAGCTTCCTGGATTCTTCCTCCGCAAGACGGGCTACCGGTATTTTTGTCCACTCTGCCGCAACCTCAGCGATCATATCCGCCGTCAGACGCTTGATGTGCGCTCTGGTGCGCTTCTTTCCGGATAAATATTTCTCCAGCTCTTCTTCCGCTTCCGTCTGTTCCTTCTGAAGCGCCTTTGCCTCTTCAAAATCCCCGGCAAGAATCGCCTGCTCCTTGCGCGTACGGATTTCTTTGATCTCCGCCTCAAGCTCTGCTGTTTTGTCATTTGAAACATGACCGCTCAGTCGGAGACGCGCAGCGCCCTCATCGATCAGATCGATCGCCTTATCCGGAAGCCGTCTGTCATTGATATAGCGCTCCGAGAGCCGCACTGCCGCATCGATCGCTTCATCCGTGATCTCCACTCTGTGGAACGCCTCATAGCGGCTGCGCAGACCCTTCAGGATCTCTGTTGCCTCCTCCTCTGAGGGTTCCTCCACCGTGATCTGCTGAAAGCGTCGCTCAAGAGCCGCATCCTTCTCGATATATTTTCGATATTCCGCAGTGGTAGTGGCACCGATCACCTGGATCTCTCCCCTTGAAAGGGAGGGCTTCAGGATATTGGACGCATCCATTGCGCCCTCAGCATCACCGGCACCTACGAGCGAGTGAAGCTCATCGATAAATAAAAGAACATTTCCATCCTCTGTCACCTCGCGGATCACATTCTTAATGCGCTCCTCAAACTCACCGCGATATTTGGATCCCGCCACCATGCCGGAGAGATCCAGAGAGCAGACCCGCTTTCCCTGCACACTATCCGGGACATCTCCCGAGACAATACGCAGCGCAAGTCCCTCCACAACAGCCGTCTTACCGACACCGGGTTCTCCGATCAGACAGGGATTATTCTTTGTGCGCCGGCTGAGAATCTGGATGAGACGCATAATTTCCTTCTCTCTTCCGATGATCGGATCCAGCTTTCCTTCCGCCGCCATCTTCGTCATATCACGGCTGTACTGATCCAGAGTCGGCGTGCCGGCCGAACCGCCGGCCTTCTTATCGACAGAGTCCAGCTTTTTTACCGACTCCCTGTCAAGTCCCGCTGCCGTAAGGGATGCCATGTAGAGTGCCTTCAGGTCTGTGCCCATGGTGTGCATAAGCCTGGTACCCACACACTCTCCGTCGCGAAGCATCGCAATCAGGATATGCTCCGTCCCCGCTTTCTCCATGCCCAGCTTCTCCGCGAGTTCACCCGCGAGATCCAGAATCTTTTTTGCTCTCGGAGAAAAGTCGGAAGCCTCCTCCGTTACGACTCCTGTCTGCGGCGCGATCAGCCGATCGATCATCGTCATAAGCCGATCCGCAGAAACGCCCGCCTCCTTCAGCACAACTGCTGCAGTGCTGTCTTTCTCTCTCAGGAGACCGGCGAGTAGATGCTCCGTGCCGATATAATTCTGGCGGCAATAGACAGCTGTTTTTCTCGCTGTCCTGATTGCGCGCTTTGCACCTTCTGTAAATTCGGTCATATCATTCCTCGTTAATCTTATTTAAATGCAGATGTATAAAAAGCAGACTGTCCATATCGGACAGCCTGCCTCCTATTGTAACGCATTTTTGTCTGTTGTCACTGCTTTTTTTCAGATTTCATCAATCGCATGACCGATATCATGTCTCATGTACTTATTGGCAAATGAAACACGCTCGGTAGCCGCATAAGCCTTTGCCTTTGCTTCCTTGAGTGTATCTGCCACTGCCGTAACCGCAAGCACGCGGCCGCCGTTCGTGACGATCTCGCCCTTCTCGTTGAATTTCGTTCCGGCATGGAATACAAATTCATCCGTCTTATCCTTAAAGGTGTCCAGCCCCTCAATGGGGAATCCCTTCTCATAGGAGAGCGGATATCCGTCAGAGGCAAGCACGACACACAGGCAGGCATTGTCCTCAAACTGCAGATCGATCTGATCCAGTCTGCCGTCCACGCAGGCTTCCACGACATCAATAATATCATTCTTCATTCTCGGGAGAACGACCTGTGCCTCCGGATCGCCGAAGCGGGCGTTATACTCCAGAACCTTCGGTCCCTCTTCCGTCAGCATAAGGCCGAAGAAAATGACGCCGACAAAAGGTCTTCCCTCCGCTGCCATAGCATCCACCGTGCGCTGATAGATATATTTCCGGCAGAAATCATCCACCTCATCCGTGTAGAACGGGCTCGGTGAGAAGTTTCCCATGCCTCCGGTATTCAGGCCCTGGTCACCATCCTTTGCGCGCTTATGATCCATGGCAGAGGACATGATCCGAATCGTCTTTCCGTCTACAAATGAAAGAACAGAGATCTCTCTTCCTGTCATAAACTCTTCGATGACCATGCTGTTGCCGGAGCTGCCGAACTTTTTGTCCTCCATAATTTCCTTAACGCCGGCCTCTGCAGCTTCCTGATCTTCACAGATCAGAACGCCCTTGCCGAGAGCAAGACCGTCAGCCTTGAGGACGATCGGAAATTTTGCAGTCTCCAGGAAGTCATATGCCTCCTTCGGGGAGGTAACAACCGTATACCCCGCAGTCGGGATATCATATTTCTTCATCAGATCCTTTGAGAAAGCCTTGGAGCCCTCAAGGATCGCCGCATTCTTTCTCGGTCCGAAGACGCGCAGGCCTTCAGCCTCAAACACGTCTACAATACCGCCGACAAGAGGATCGTCCATACCTACAATAGTCAGATCCACCTGATTTTCTTTTGCAAATGAAACCAGCTTGTCAAATTCCATCGGTCCGATATTGATGCATTCCGCAACCTCGGCAATACCTGCATTACCGGGCGCGCACCAAATCTTATCTACTTTTTCACTCTTCGCACATGCCCAGGCAATCGCATGCTCTCTTCCGCCGCCGCCGACGATCAGTACCTTCATAACACTCTCCTTATTACTGAATGTGTACCTGCATTCCTTCTACCGTTATGCATCCGTTTGCAATCAGATTAATTGCCTCCGGCATGATTTTCCATTCTGCCTCTTCCATGACGCGGCGCTGCAGAATTTCGGGAGTATCTCCCTCCTGCACGGCAACTGCCTTCTGCAGAATGATCGGGCCTGCATCCAGATCCGCATTGACAAAATGCACGGTTGCGCCGGTCAGCTTCACGCCGCGCTTCAATGCCTCCTCGTGCACCTTAAGGCCGTAGTATCCCTTTCCGCAGAATGCGGGAATCAGGGCCGGATGAATATTAATGATCCTGTTCGGATATGCCTCTACCAGTGACTCCGGAATCTTCAGAAGGCAGCCCGCCAGAACGATCAGATCTACTCCGAGAGAGTCGATTTTCTCCTGCAGAGCCGTATTAAATACCGCACGGCTCTCATACTCTTTCGGTGAGAGCACAAAAGCAGGCACACCTGCGCGCGCCGCACGGTCAAGCGCTCCGACACCGGGATTATTGCTGATAACGGCAGCAATCTCCGTATTGGTAATAGAGCCGTCCGCAATTCCGTCAATAATTGCCTGCAGATTCGTTCCGCCTCCGGACACAAGCACTGCAAGTCTGAGTTTTTTACTCATACGACATCCACGCCCTTTTCTCCGGAAACGATCTCTCCGATTCTGAATGCACGCTCTCCGGCAGCTTCAATTGCCTCTGTCGCCTTCATAACATCAGCCGGATCTACTGCAAGTACCATTCCGATACCCATGTTGAAGGTGTTATACATCATATGCTCCTCAATCTCACCCTTTTCCTGCATCATACGGAAAATTGAGGGAACCTCGTAACGATCCTTATGAATGACCGCACGGCTGCCGTCCTTCAGCATTCTCGGAACGTTTTCATAGAATCCGCCGCCGGTAATGTGGCTGCAGGCCTTGATCGTTACACCCGCATCCTTCACTGCCTGAAGGGACTTGACATAGATCTTCGTCGGTGTGAGAAGTGCCTCACCCAGGGTCTTTCCGAGCTTCTCGTCATATTCTCCCAGTGCTTCCGGCGTCATTTCAAATACCTTGCGCACAAGAGAGAAGCCGTTGCTGTGAACGCCTGAGGACGCAATACCGATCAGCACGTCTCCGTCCTTTACATTCTCGCCTGTGATAATATCCTTCTGATCTACAATACCTACTGCAAAGCCGGCAAGATCATATTCATGTTCCGGGTAAAAACCGGGCATCTCGGCAGTCTCACCGCCGATCAGCGCAGCACCGGCCTGCTTACAGCCGTCAGCAACACCCTTTACGATCTTAGAGATACGGATCGGGATGTTCTTGCCGCACGCAATATAGTCAAGGAAAAACAGCGGTTCCCCGCCCGCGCATGCAATATCATTTACACACATTGCGACACAGTCAATACCGACAGTGTCATGCTTATCCATAAGAAAAGCCAGCTTCAGCTTAGTTCCGACGCCGTCCGTACCGGAAACGAGTGTCGGATGCTCCATGTTCTTGTAGCGGTCCATGGAAAACGCACCGGAGAAACCGCCGAGACCGGAAAGAACTTCCGGACGCATTGTCCACTTTACATGTTCCTTGATCATTTCAACGGACTTGTAACCCGCCTCAATATCTACACCAGCACTCTTATAATCCATAAAATCCTCCTTCAGCAATCTCCCTGCTGCCCTTGTTCGCCGCTTCCGGCATTTCCGTGATTAGTAATTCTGATAACCGTTTTCCTGAAGTCTGGCATCTTTTGCTTCAACTTCTTCCTTCATATTTAAGGTATATGTCTTCAGCTGATCGCGAAGTGCTTTGTCAGAAACAGCAAGAATCTTGAGTGCAAGAAGTGCTGCATTCTTTCCTCCGTTGATTGCGACTGTGGCAACCGGGATTCCACTCGGCATCTGTACGATGGAATACAGACTGTCGCGTCCCCCGAGAGAGGTTGTATGCATCGGGATGCCGATAACCGGAAGAGGGAACAGAGCCGCGCACATACCGGGAAGATGTGCTGCCATTCCTGCGCCGGCAATGATCACTTCCACCCCTCTGTCCTCTGCTGTCTTTGCATATTCAAAAAACGTATCCGGTTCGCGATGTGCAGAGATAATTCTCATCTCATAGGAAATTCCGAACTGATCAAGAACCTCCGCTGCCTTAGACATGACAGGCATGTCGGAATCCGAACCCATAACGATACTTACTTTTGCCATCCCAGTGCTCCTTTCTGGTCATTTGGATGATACTGTTACATTATTTAAGAGAATACCCCCGATAGAAAATGAAAACAACCTGAAAATCTGTTATGAACACTTTCATTCGGGTATGTTTTTTTCCGCAAAGCGTTCCAGGATCTCACACAGAGACCGCCCCATCTCCTCATACAACCGAAGCTGCAGGTCAGACAGTCTGAACGCAGGCTTTCGTTCACAGACCGTAACGGTTTCTCCGCTGCTCTGTTTTCTCTCTTCAATAAAGCAGCGCAGCCCTGCGGTTTTCTTCTGTTTCTGCATTTCCTTCAGTGTTTCGCGCAGGACTCTCTTTCTGCGTGAGACAAATTCCTCGTCAAGAACGACTGCCAGATCCTCCGCATGCGCAGGATCCCGTATCTCCCCGGAAACAGAAAGAACGATCGGCATAGGGAAGTTCATCTGTCCTCCCGACAGCCGTGCCTCCAGATACCAGGATTCGTAATCCGGGAGATAATCTGTGAGATAATCCGTAAAAATACGCCGAACCGTCCGTACTCCGGGCGTTCCGCAGGAAAACTCTCCGTAGAGTTCCAGAAACAGCTCCACCAGAAGCGTATATCGCTCCCGGGCATGAGGACAGTCTGCATATACAGCCCGCAGCCCCTGCATCATTTCAAAGCACACAGCGGACAGAAGCGGTCCGTACTCCTCTCCCAGATGGCGGACGGCATATGCGGGATCTTCCCAGCGTTCTTTGATCCGCTCAAAATCACTGCCGCAGTCATCTGCAGCAGCGATCAGCAATTGCGCAATGTCTGAAAAATATTCTGTGAAGGGAGCCTCTGCCCCCGCTTCCTCCGGCACTTCCGCAAGCCGCGGAAGACTGAGCATCAATCTCTCATTGTCTTCGATCTTCATCAGCCGAGTCCGAGAAAAAACATGGTGAGCCACCCGATGGCGAGCAGGCCGCAGAGAATGGAACCGATAATTGAAGGTCCCGTGGTGACATTTTTCTCCCTGAAGGAGGTGATCCCGAGATGGAATCCATAGATCGCAATGAGTATCGCCGTCACGGCAATACCTCCGATCCAGGCACCCGAGTTTCCGGAATCCCGGAAGGAGATCAGGATATCGGCCGCCATCATCAGGCCGGACAGAATTGCCATCACAACGGAGGCAATGCCGTCCGCACTGAGTGCCGGCTTAATGAATGTGTATCTTTTTGTTTTTGCCATTTCGATATTTCTTTCTTCTTACTCCGTTTGCCGCTTTAAAACAGATATACCCCAGTGCGACTCCGATCGTATTCAGGATCACATCGTCCACATCGAATCTGCCGATCAAGGTCAGCAGCTGCAAAGTCTCCACCAGGAGACTGAACGCAGCACCTGCCGGAATCGTTCTTTTTGCATGATGAAACCAGGGAAACGCTGCGGGCAGAAGTGCGCCGAGCGGTAAAAAACCCAGTACATTTCCAAACAGGTTCAGAAATACAGCCGTAAAGCCAAGCTGCTCCCGCGCATTCCAGAATCGCAGAATTTCACGAAACGGAACAAGATTATAGTGATATTCCGCATGAAGCCCGTATACATGATCATGAAGTTCTGACAGAAACAGAAAATATGACAGCAGGATCAGGTAGCAGAGAACCGCAGCTTTTCCGCATCTCCGGATTATCTGTTTCCGTCTTTGTTCCTTATTCAGCCCCATACTGTGCGTAGTAGGCGTTGATCGCCTCCATCATCGCATCATCGATCAGAACCTTTCCTCCGACCTCTCTCTTGTAGAGGTGCTCGATCACTTCCTTCATGGTCACGATTGCCGCCGTCTTGATCCCGTATTTTTCCTGAATCTCCGCGAGGGCACTCTTTGTTCCGGTACCGCGCTCGCAGCGGTCAACGGATACCACCAGCCCGAGCGGTGTTGTCTTTCCCTGTGCCTGAATGATCGGAAGGGTCTCGGCAATAGAAGTGCCTGCTGTCGTAACATCCTCGATCATGACAATGCGGTCGCCCTCATTGATCTTGCTTCCCAGGAGAATTCCCTTGTCACCATGATCCTTTTCTTCCTTACGATTAGAGCAGTAACGGATATTCTTTCCGTATTCCTCTGAAATTGCCATAGTCGCGGCAACTGTAAGCGGAATTCCCTTATAAGCCGGTCCGAAGAGGATATCAAAATCCAGTCCGAAATTCTGCTCGATCGCCTTTGCATAATACTGTCCCAGCTTTCTGAGCTGTTCTCCGGTCTGATAGAAACCCGTATTCACAAAGAACGGCGTCTTTCTTCCGCTCTTCGTTGTAAAATCACCGAAGCGCAGTACATTGCACTCTACCATAAATTCAATAAATTCCTGCTTGTAAGCTTCCATAGTCATTCCTTTCTCCGCCTCTTTCAGGACGATTTCCCTGCAAATGAAAAAACTTCTGCATAAAAGATCCGCAAGCACCGTGATAAGATCCGCGGATCTTCCGCTTCACTCCCGTTCAGGCAAGAATCGTGCGCAGTTTATTGACATCATCTATCTTGTGACGAATCAGATACTCCCTGATTCCGTCTGCGATTTCGCCGGTAATTGTCGGGTTGAAGAAATTTGCGGTTCCCACAGAGACAGCCGAAGCACCCGCGAGAAGAAATTCCACCGCATCCTCCGCACTTGCGATGCCGCCCATTCCGATCACGGGGATCTTCACTGCACGGGAGACCTCGTAAACCATTCTCACCGCGATCGGCTTGACCGCAGGTCCGGACATACCGCCTGTGCGGTTTGCCAGAACAAAATTCTGCCGCTCGATATCGATCTTCATGCCGGTAAGCGTATTGATCAAGGAAACCGCATCCGCTCCGCCTGCCTCTGCAGCCTTTGCGCACTCCCTGATATCCGTGACATTGGGAGAGAGCTTCATGATGACCGGCTGAGCAGCATGTTCCCTGATCACCTTTGTAATATGCTCGATGGCAGACGGAACGGTTCCGAATGCAATCCCGCCCTCTTTTACGTTCGGGCAGGAAATATTGATCTCCATCATATCGATCTGTTCATCTGCCAGACGGTCTACGACCTCCAGATATTCCTCTTCCGTATGTCCGCAGACATTGACGATGATTCTGGTATTCTTCTTCTGCAGAAACGGCAGATCACGCTCACAGAAAACATCTATTCCCGGATTCTGCAGTCCGATCGCATTCAGCATACCGGAGGCAGTCTCCACCACACGAGGAACAGGATTTCCCTCCCAGGGATGAGAGGCCACTCCCTTCGTGACGACCGCGCCGAGCTTGTCAAGATCTACAAATTCACTGTATTCCATACCGGATCCGAAGGTGCCGGATGCTGTCATGACCGGGTTCTTCAAGGTGACACCGGCAATATTGACTTCCATGTTCGGTGTTTTTATTTCACTCATGTCAGATCTACCTCCCCTGCCGGAAATACAGGACCGTCCTTGCAGACGCGGGCGTTTTTTACATGGGAATGCCCGTCCTCCCCGGTCGTTTTACAGACACAGCCGAGACAGGCACCGATGCCGCAGGCCATACGCTCCTCCATGGAGACCCAAAGTTCCAGATCGTTTTCTTCCGCATACTGCTTCAGGACTCTGAGCATGGGCTTCGGTCCGCAGGCGAACATAACATCCGCCTCAAGCGCTTCC
>JAUNAN010000029.1:12037-17746 GCA_030527595.1 Lachnospiraceae bacterium
GAGACAAACTGTCCCGCTTTTACTTCATTTGCAAAAGACACAGAAAGCCACAGACTGTAAATGTCTGTGGCAATACATGCCTGTGAAAGAACTTTTGCCTGCTCTTTTTTGATCATGCGCTCGCAATAGCCTCCCTGATATCTTCTTTCATGTCAAGTACAGCAGCTCTTGCCGCCGCTCCGAAAGCCTCTGCTCCGAACTTCGCATATTCCTCTTTTTTCCATGCAGCGATGATGCCGCGTGAGGAATTGACGATTGCTCCGAGTCCGTCCGGATTGAAGAAATGTACCAGATCCTTGCCCTGGCCGCCCTGCGCACCGTAGCCCGGCACGAGAATATACGCCTTCGGCATGAGTTCTCTTAACACCTTTCCCATCTCCGGATAGGTCGCGCCCACAACGGCGCCCACATCGGAATAACCGGATGCACCGATCGTATCGGCACCCCATTCATTCACTTTTTCTCCTACCCATTCATAGAGCGGCTTCCCGTCGATCAGGCGGTCCTGGAATTCTCCGCTGGAGGGATTGGAGGTCTTGACCAGCACAAAGATGCCGCGGTCATGACTCTTGCACACATCCACAAAGGGCTTTACACCGTCCGTTCCGAGATACGGATTGACGGTCGCAAAATCCTCTCCGAAAGGTGCGATCGTATTGTTCCCTACCTTTACGGTGCCGAGATGTGCGTCCGCATAAGCTGCGGAAGTAGAGCCGATGTCTCCGCGCTTAACATCGCCGATCACAACAAGGCCCTTCTCACGGCAGTAGGAAACGGTTTTCTCAAATGCAATGAGTCCCGGTATCCCGTATCTCTCATACATCGCGATCTGCGGCTTGACAGCAGGAATCAGATCGGATGTCGCATCAATGATTTCTTTATTAAATGCAAACAGAGCATCTGCCGCACCTTCCAGTGTCTCGCCAAACTCGCGATAGGACTTTGCGAGGATCTGTTCCGGAATGAAGTTCAGCTGCGGATCCAGTCCGACAACGATAGGTGCCTCTGTCTGTTTGATCTTTTCTACAAGTCTGTCAATCAATTTCGTGCCTCCCATACAACTTTACCGTCCACGATCGTGAACTTGACTGCACCGTACACCTCACGTCCCGCAAAAGGCGTATTTTTACCTCTCGACAGGAACGTCTTTGTGTCAATTGTATAAGGATGTTCAAAATCGAACACCGCAATATCCGCCGGCATGCCCTCTCTCAGGGAGCCTGCGGGAATACCCAGGATCTTTGCCGGATTATAGCTCATCTTTTCCGCCATCTGCATAAGAGTGAGATCTCCGGTCCTGACCAGCTCCGTATAAGTGAGCGCGGCAGATGTCTCGATGCCCACTATGCCGAAGGGCGAATTCCGAAAGCCTCTTTTCTTCTCGTCCTCGCTGTGAGGTGCATGATCCGTGCTGATGCAGTCGATGGTGCCGTCGATAATTCCCCGGCGGATCGCTGCAACATCCTCTTTTGATCTGAGAGGCGGATTCATTTTATAATTCGCATCATCTCCCGGAATATCATCCGAGGAGAGAATAAAGTGATGCGGGCACGCCTCTGCGGTGACAGGAGCTCCGTCCTTCTTTACATCTGCGATAATTCTCACAGAGCCGGCTGTAGAACAATGCTGCAGATGCAGCTTTGTGCCGGTCTCGGCAGCCAGCACGCAGTCACGGGCAACAATGACATCCTCCACGGTATTGGAAATCCCCGGGAATCCAAGGCGCTCGGCATTTTCATCTTCGTTCATCACGCCGCCGCGCACCATTGTAATATCCTCACAATGCTCCATGATGGGCAGATCATGCTCTTTTGCCTTCTTCATTGCCTGATACAGGAGATCGGTATTCATGACAGACTTTCCGTCTTCCGTAAATCCCAGCACGCCGTATTCGGCAATGGCATCAAAGTCCACCAGCTCCTCGCCCTTCATTCCTTTCGTGATCGTGGATGACTGATAGACATGCACGTCGGCCTGTGTCTTTGCCTTGTTCACGACATAGCCGATCCGGTTCACGCTGTCCATCGGCGGATGAGTATTCGGCATCGCAAGCAGTGACGTCACACCTCCGTGTGCAGCAGCCTCACTTCCCGTCACAACATCTTCCTTATACTCCTGTCCCGGATCGCGAAGATGGACATGAAGATCCACAAGGCCCGGCAGTACCGTCAGCCCCTCCGCATCAATCACGCGGTCTGCTTCTTTTTCCAGTTTTTTGCCGACCTCGGCAATTACTCCGTCCTCGATAAAAATATCAAAAACGCCGTCTTTTTTTGTATCCGGGTCTACTACCCGGCCATTCTGAATTAGGATCGTATTCATTCGAATCCCCCTTTGGAATCATCATACACGAACGATTGTTTTTATTCAAGTCCGGCAAAAATACGGGTTTTTGCATCCTTTCTTCTTCCCTTTGTTCTGATTCACACCCGGTTCTAACCTATGGGCGGATCATCATTCTTCGCACTTCTCCTCCGCTCATTTCGCCCATACAGCGAAAATGCAGATATCTACTCTCCTTCCCACTTATTTATACGTAAATCTGTACACTATTTTTTATATTTTCAATAATGTTTTGTGCAATTTTTATGCATTTCTGACTTTTTTATCTTGACGGTTCTTCATTTTCCATCTATAATTATGTCAGGTTCAAACGAAATGCTTCAGGCAAAAAAATTATGGAAACATGTATTCACGAGTCATCAGGGATTATATGCAAGCCATATGATCTGTGATGTCTGGTGAATTTTTTTGTTTGCCGGATCATTTCTATTATTTTATTTTGTTATGGAGGTAACACCAATGAACAAGGGTACTGTAAAGTGGTTCAACGCAGAGAAGGGCTATGGCTTCATCACAGGAGAAGACGGAAATGACGTATTCGTACATTTCTCCGCTATCCAGTCCGAAGGCTTCAAGTCTCTGGATGAAGGCCAGGCTGTTTCTTACGATCTGCAGCAGGGCAACAAGGGCGTGCAGGCCGCTAACGTTGTAAAGCTTTGATATAAAGTTTTCACGAACTTCCACGGGGGAGCTGTTCATAAAGGAACGGCTCCCCCGTTTTGTCGTCTCAAAACATTCCTCTAAGCTTTCAATCGTTCTTTGAGCGATACGGGATGAGCTTTGCCGTCCCCGCAGCTCTCTTTCCGCTGCAAAAACGGAGGCACCGTGAAAACCAGATCGATTTTCACAGCGCCTCCGCTTTACATTCATCTTATTCCGTATAGCTTGTGGACAGACCGCTGACATAGCCCATGTAGCTGTTGTAATCCACTTCTGTAAGCACCGCCGCAGCCTCTGCCTCAGCAGCCTTGATGTTATTGTCGATATTTCTGTAAACAGAAAAGCCAGCCCAGAATACGATCAGCGCAAGTACTGCTCCGACTGCGCCGTACTCGAGCTTTTTCATTCTTTTTTCCTTTTTCAGGATCTGCGTACGATTCTTTTTATAGTCCTTATATGCATCAACTTTTTTCTGACTCAACCTATTTTCCTCCATCGCTGCATTGCGCACCGTAGTAGATTATAACTCAGGTAGGATCAGATGACAACTATTACCCCGCCGTCGTTGGCATAAATCGTGGAAAGTCCGCCCGTCTGAAGCACAACACTTTCCTTTGCATCCACACGGCTCAGCATCGCATCTCTGACCATGACCGCACGATCACGGCAGTTCACATAAGAAATTCCCAATATCCGTCCGGAGGCATCACCGGCTCTTTCCGCCGCATGATCCACCATTTTGACGATCGCCTTGTTCATTCCCCTTGCCTGATCCAGCTGTTCGATCTGACCGTTTTCATTGCCGATGCAGATCGGCTTGATCTTCAGCATAGTTGCCGCAAGTGCTTTTACGCCGCTCAGTCTTCCGTTCTTTCTCAGTGTCTCGAGATTATCCAGTACAAAGTAGGTCTGTTTCACCGAAATGTACTGCTCCGTGCGCTCGATCACCTCTTCAAAGCTGCATCCGCTCTCCTCGAGTTCCTTGATCTTCAGAAGAACAAGCGTCTCTCCCACAGAAGCGGATCTGGAATTAAACACATGGATCTTTGTATCCGGATGCTCCTCCAGAAGCATATTCATTCCGATCACCGCACTCTGATAAGAGCCTGACAGCTCAGCGGATAACGTCACCGCATAAATATGCTCTGCCTGATTCGCAGAAAACTCCTTGTAGAAGGCCTCCGGAGAAGGACATGCCGTCTTCGGACTTGTCGGGCAGGCGGCAATTTTGGCCACCAGCTCACGCTGTGAAATATGACCGTCATCTATGATCTGTTCGCTTCCGACCTCCAGAGTGAGGGGAACACTTACAAACTGCTCCGTTCCTCTTAAATCCTCCGGAATTTCACCGCCGCTGTCAATCACAATCTTGAAATCCATAAGGTCCTCTCTTCCTATCAAAAACAGTTATCTGTCTGTAATGCTGTGTGATGTGGTTTTGAAAACCACGTTCATTATAAACCATACTCTGTATTTTTCGCAAGTCCCCAGGATATCTTTCCCGCGCCCGGCGCTCTGACACGCAGTACCCGACCGGTGTTCGCGGGTCACAGCTGATCATGCCTCGGATGATGTCTCATTTTCCTCCTCGGCTGAAGCGCTGTTATCATAATTCATATGTCTTTGTCTTTCGGCTTTGCGGCGCTCACGCTCCTTCTTCTGCGCTTCCCTGTTCAGCTTCTCCCTCTCGCCGCGCATCTTCCACACCTTGGGGCCGAACGAGATCACAAGATATGCTCCCGCTGCCGCAAAAAGAATGATGGCACCGATCATGGCATAGCGCTCCTTTGCGGAAGCGATGTCTCCGAAGCCCTGAATCAGACGGTATACATTGTAAAAGCAATAAAGTCCCGCAAGAGTCCAGATCCACATCTTGGTCTCGGAGGGACCCTCCTCTTCCTCGATTTCTGGCTCAGTCTCCGTATCGGCTTCCCGATTATCCGGAAGCTCTTCGAATGCATCCGCTGCCGTTCTTTCCTCTGCCGGATCATCCTGCAGCCGCTCAGCTGTGTTCTCTTCTATCTCTTTGATTTCATCCGCCATACATTTTCTCCTTACTGGTTTTCTGCTTTGACTATCACACACCGATCAGCGGGAAAGCTTATTTCGATTTTCATTGCATTCATCCAAGCCGGACAGTTATGATAGAGGCATCGGAAATTTCAAGCACATTTCCGTATTTACCTGAATTTATTGTAACTGAAAAGGAACGCAAATACAAATGATTGCCATACAAATCACCGATCTCAAAAAATTCATGTCTGTATTTCTCACCGGAACTGCCTTCGATGAATTTCTGCTTCTCGAGGGCTCTCTCACGACCTTCTGCACCTTTCAATTTGACGGGCACTGGCAGCAGGATTTTTTCGGAGATCCGGAAAATGAAAACACAGCACCGCCCGTCTATACTCCCTGGAAGGATGTGCGCGGATATGTATACTCCCTCATGAAGGGAAAGCATCTTCCCCTCGCCTTTCGCTTTATCTTCCAGTATCCGCCGGCACATATCGGTGCCCTTTTTGCACGGCACTCCGTCAAAACAGATCCCGGGGAGATCCTCTCCCTCAGTCTGAATCTTCGCTTCGACGGAAGCCGTCTGGTGCTGACTACCGGCACCTCTCTTCGCACCTTCTCCATGGACCGAACTCCTGATACTCTCTGGGATGAGACAGTCCTCGCATTTTTGAAAAAACAGCAGATCGCATC
>JAUNAN010000029.1:17846-19726 GCA_030527595.1 Lachnospiraceae bacterium
GAGGGATCATTTCCCATGCCGTACATTTTCATCATATCCTGCATGCGTCTGTCCTGCTCGGATAAGGTGATAAATGCCGCAATGTCCTCGTCATTCATGCTCTCAACCTTAATATTCAGGCTGTCCTTTCCGAGGCATTTGCGGAAGGTAGCTGTCAGGGACTCCGCATCCTCTGCACTCACCTCATCACCGGACTTCAGGTCTTCCGCTACCTCCGCATCGATTCTTGCAAATTCAAGATTCTCATGCTTCTGCTCAACGGCCTGAATAAACGGCTGATCGATATTGTGCGTCAGGATCACGGCATCCTTTCCGCCCTTGCGGAACATAGAGATGTACTGTGCCTGCTGTACCTCATCCGTAACGTAGAAGATGATGTCCTTCTTCGTCTCACCGTTCTCGTCTGCGGCAGCTTCCGAAACCGTGTCTCCGTTCTCATCCACGACTTCTGCGCTGACCGTCTCCTCAGCATCTGTGTCTTCATTTTCAGCAGCTTCCGGAGCAGCCTTCACCTTCTGATCTTCATATTCCGGGAGTGTGAAATATTTGCCGTCGAGATCCTTATAGAGGACGCAGTCCATGATTTTTTCACTGAACTTGATGTCCTTCAGGCAGCCGAACTTGAGGAAGGGACCGATATCATCCCAGTATTTCTCATAGTTCTCACGATCTGTCTTGCACATGCCGGTCAGCTTATCCGCAACCTTCTTCGTAATATATTCGGAGATCTTTTTCACTGTGCCGTCGTTCTGCAATGCGGAACGGGAAACATTCAGCGGCAGATCCGGGCAGTCGATCACGCCCTTCATGGTCATCAGGAATTCCGGAATGACTTCCTTGATGTTATCGGCAATAAACACCTGATTATTGTACAGCTTGATCTGAGACTCAAGGACATCATACTCCGCATTGATCTTCGGGAAATAAAGAATACCGCGCAGATTAAACGGATAGTCCATGTTCAGGTGGATCCAGAATAACGGTTCTTTATAGTCATTGAAAACTTCCCTGTAGAAGGACTTGTAATCCTCGTCCTTGCATTCGGAAGGACGCTTTGTCCACAGCGGATGGACCTCATTGACCGGCTGCGGCACGACAGGTGTATGCAGCTCCGGAGCAGGCTCACCCTTCTCTTCCGCTTCTTTTGCCTTCTTTTCATCCTCTTCCCGGAGTCTCTTCTCCTCGTCAGCAGCGCGCTTCTTTGCATCTGCGCCTTCATCCTCCAGGTAGATCGGAGAGGGCATAAAGGAGCAGTACTTCTTCAGCACTTCACGGACGCGGAACTCATTGCAGAATTCATAGCACTGATCATTCAGGAACAGCGTAATCTCCGTTCCGATCGTATCCTTTGTTCCCTCATCGATCGTATAATCCGCCGCACCGTCGCTCTCCCAGTGAACGGGCTTTGCACCCTCCTGATAGGAAAGGGTATCGATATGCACTTCATCCGCCACCATGAAGGCAGAGTAGAATCCCAGTCCGAAATGTCCGATGATCTGATCATTATCTGTCTTGCCCTTATACTTTTCCAGGAATTCGGAAGCGCCGGAGAATGCGATCTGAGTAATATATTCCTCGACCTCTGCCTCCGTCATGCCGATACCGTTATCGATAAACTTCAGCGTCTTTTCATCCGGATTGACAATGACCTTCACCTCATAAGGTGCATCCGTCTTCCGCTCATATTCACCGATTCCCTCGAGCTTCTTCAGCTTGGTGATCGCATCGCAGGCATTGGAGACCTGCTCTCTCACAAAGATGTCATGATCGGAATACAGCCATTTCTTAATGATCGGCATCATATTTTCGCTGTTAATCGAAAGATTTCCTGTTCTTGCCATAATTCACAACCTCTATTCTTATATGCTTATCTATTTTTT
>JAUNAN010000140.1 GCA_030527595.1 Lachnospiraceae bacterium
ACCTGTCTCTATGAGGGCGAGAACTGCTACATCTGGGGACTGGGAGATGCTATTTCCGAAGAGGAGGCAAAGAGCTACGGGGAAGAGTTTGATGCTGCGGTTTATCCTGTAGATACGGAGACCTTCGGTCAGGCAAGATTTACCGAGAATGGCGGAAAGATCAATCTTCTTTTCTATTCCTTCAATTGTTCGGGAAATACCATGACGCTGGGATATTTCAGACCCTACGATCTCTTCTCGACAGAAGAGGCGGGAGCCTATGTGGACGTCTATCAGATGAACACTGATCATGCGATCGTCCATATCAATTCCCAGGCAAAGGATTACGATGATGAGCTGGTATTTTCCACTATGGGACATGAATTCCAGCATCTGATCTGCTTCTCGGATGTATTTGCGGCGGGCGGTTCCGCAACTTTGATGCGGACCTGGCTCAATGAGTCCATGTCTGCCTATGCAGAGGATCTTCTCTATCCGGGATCAAAGGATAAGAACAACTACAATATTATGTTCTACGCAAGTGAAGCCTTCAGAAAGGGACAGTCACTGTATAACTTTGATGTGAGTCAGGACGAAAATCTGGGAGCTTACGGAATCGTCTATCTGTTCTCAGAATACCTGGCTGACTTATCCGGTGAAGATATCTTCTCGAAAATTCACAGCTTTTGGAGAGAGAATCCCGCTGCAGTGACAGAGGCACAGGCAATTGCCACAACGGTGCCGGAGAATGTATACAGTGAGATCGACAAGAATTATACCTACAACAGCAGTGTTGAGGGCAGCTTCGCAGATGAATATGAAGCATGGATGAGTAAGCTGACGCTGGATTTCTACCTGAACACCTTCCAGACCGATATGGCAAATCTGGGAGACTATGAGGAGAAATGCTTTGAACTCATGCAGTACAATGAGGTGAATCCTCTTGATGTTGAGGGCGGCGGCCGCGTCTTTGTGCAGACAAAGGATAATCAGTACGCAGTTCCCACAGATGCGGATGACAATTTGATCTACGTCGGACTGGATGAGAATTTTAATATTGTAGACACCTATGGTGTGAATGAGTAAGAAGGTAACAGTGGGGGATTTCAAAGCGATTCCTCCACTGCTGTATGATAAAGAAAGAGAGGAAGAGAAATGAAAAAACAACTGGCAGCAGTCGCTCTGGCAGCGGCAATGGTTCTCGGAGCATGCGGAAGTACACAGACCGCATCCTCTACAGTGACTGCAGAAGCTGCATCTGAGGCGGTATCCGAAAGTGCAGTATCCGAGAGCACTGCTTCTGAGAGTGAAGCCGTCGAGAGCGGGGCGGAAGCGGCAGAGAGTGCAGAGACGGAAGCTCCGGAAAGCGGAGACATTGTGTCTTCCATGCTGGGACAGGGAGGTGCGGATGCGGCATCCGTCGTGGCTTCCGCTACACCGGCATCTATGCTGGAGTCCAAAATTGAGGATCTTCCGGAGGTGGTTGCATCTGTATCCGCATCCGATGTGGAAGGGATCCTGAGTGCACTGGACGGAGTGGAGAACGGAGCTGTCAATTACAGCTTTGGTTCACAGAAGGTTCAGGTTCTGAAGGAAAAGGAAGAAGACACAGAGACTGACAAGAGCGATGTACTTGGCAAAATCGGAGAGTCTGTGGATGAGAACGATGTGTTCGGCATGATGATCGGTTCTGATGACAGATTTGAGATGTCAGATGAGATCACTGCATCTTATCCCTCCTGTGCCACAGTTTTTATGGTGGTCGAATACGAGGGTGAAATTTACTATCAGGGAACAGGTGCTCTGATCGATGGTAACAGTGTTGTCACAGCGGCATCTGCTATTTATAATCCTGATCTGGGCGGCTGGCCTGTCTCTGTGACAGTCATTCCCGCATTCCTGACTACGGGAGAGACACCCTGCGGTATTTATGCAGCGACAGATGCAGAGCTCATGGTTGATTTTTATACATCTGCCAATATTGCACATGACACCGGAGGAGACTGGGCATCCTATGCGCCTGCAGAGGCAAATATCGGTGTGCTGACTCTGGAATCAGATCTGAGCGCAGTAACCGGCTATTACGGTCTGGCATCTCTGCTGGAAGGATCTGTTGCCGGCATGGGAATCTATAATCTTGCTTACGATGACAATGCGAATTTTGTGGCGGCAGAAGGCACTGTGACAGATTCAACAGACGGACTGCTCTTCTTTGACAGTGATACGGATGAGACAATGACAGGAAGCCCCCTGTTCATTGCAGATGATTACGATTATTCTGTCATTGGACTGGTTACAGGAACCGCATATGGTCAGAATGCAGGTGTTCGCTTTACAGAGGACGATGTCAACTGGATTCTGGATAAGGCAAGTTACTAAAGGGGATTGAGCAGGGGAAACGCTGCAAAGGATACAGAAGGAAGTGCGTGATCTCGACATGGGGTCACGCACTTTTTTTGCGCCATGTAGCCTGTTTCGTTTTTAAGTCGTGACGCTAATTTCGCATGTGCGCCAGGGTGCTCTAGTTGGTAACGTTCAAAGTCTGACCGGAAGAGGTTAGCTCTTTTCGGAAAGACCGGATGCATTTTGTTTGTTAAGCAGGAGAGATGAATTTTTCCGAGAAGACCGGATGCATCTGTTTGTTAAGCAGGAGAGATGAATTTTTCCGGAAAGACCGGATGCATCTGTGTGTTAAGCAGGTCGGGCGAATCTTTCCGGAAAACGCTTCTTTTGCTGTGTGCGTTATTTTTTACGTTAAGTATGTTTGAATGATATTCCTGATTTCTCTTGTTCCTAGGGGATTTTTTAAGGTCTCCTCTGTAATAATCAAACCTTTTCCGGGATATATTCCGCAGCTGGCATAATCTTTTATTCTTGCCACAGAATTTTGAGCATATTCCCGATCATCCATCATACCTCTGTGTTCCCAATACAGTGTCTTACGCTCTCTGACATTTAACGCAGTAAAATCCGGATGTATGATCTGCCCTTTTTTTATTTCCAGCGGACATTCATAACGATAGGGAATGTTTAGGCTGTTTAGGATATTTGCAATATTCAGCTCTGTTTTTGAACGCACTATCTCCGACCGGTCTGTGATGAATGCATGCTGTGATTCGTGAATTTCTTTCGGAGTGAAAGCAACATTCTTCCAGAGTTTCACATAATCGTCATCGGAGAGATCTATCGGGAGAATGCAGTCCTTTATTGGGGTTGGCAAGGTGGAGTAGAGCTCTCTCAGCTTAGTGGAGCAGCCGACATAGTCTTGAATGAATTGTTCCAGCAGTTGAATCTCGCTGCTCAGGATTTTGATCGCTTTTTCATTGTATGATTTTTGCAGATAAGTTCTGACAACATCGGATTTTCCTTTGGATATGTACTTGCCGCTTTTATCGGAGCCATCCTTTCTCAGATAATACTGTATCCGGGATTTACTTGTTACTACATGAATTTTTCCTTCAGGGCATCGGGCTAACCATTTTGCCAGAGTTTCTTTCGCCTCAAGAATTTGCTTGAGCCTTGTTTCCGCATCCTCTTGAAGAAGTATTCTGGTCAGGATTTTTTTCATGCTGTATTCTCCTTTCAGTGGTTTGAGATCATAGAATTCTCATTTTTGGTTTTTATTGATAAGTGAGAGTTTGATACAGGGGCATGGATTTATAGGGCTTGAAAGCATCGGGAAGGTGAAAAAAAGAGTGAGATCGATGCCAGGAGGCGGATTTATATGGCTTGTGGGCATCGGGGAGGTAAAAAAAGAGTGCTTCCGATGCCCAAAGATGGATTTATGGGGCTTAGTGGCA
>JAUNAN010000141.1 GCA_030527595.1 Lachnospiraceae bacterium
TCCGCCATGACATGCGTCATCACTTTTTGATCCTCGACCGGTATCTGGAAGACGGAATGATTGAAGAGGCAAAGGGGTACATTGCAAAATACTACAATGCCATTCCCTATGAGGAGTCGCTGACGCATTGCCATCACTATGGGACGAATGCGCTGTTGACTTATTTTACCGAACTTGCCGGACAACATCAGATTCCCTATGAGATCAGAGTGGATTTCCCCGAGAGGCTTCCTGTTTCGGATGAAGATCTGACGGTCGTTCTCGGAAATCTTTTGGAAAATGCTATGGATGCATGCCGCGAGGCAGTAAATGAAGAGCCGGATTTCAAGCCGTACATAAAAATTGCCGGAAATTTTGACGGGCAGATGATCCTGATAGCAGTAGAGAATTCCGCTCTTCATGAAGCGAAAATGGACAAAAAACAGAGATATCTCTCAACAAAGCATAAGGGGCACGGAATCGGAATTGATTCGATTCGTACAGCTGCCGAGAAAAATAACGGCTTTCTGAAGATCGAACAGGTCAAAGGGAAATTTATTGCGAATGTTATGATGATGTGAGGATAATTGAATCACACATGCTGCGCACCGCCAATTGCTTGACTTAAAGTATTATTTAAGTGTAATGATCATTTCAGTTAAATAAAAACATGCGGCTTTAAATTAAATAAAAAAGGGGAGATGAGAGGATGAAGACGATCAATGTAGCTAACGGACCGGAGAACGTATCCGTGCTTGTCCAGGGATGCATGAGAATGCCGGTTTTATCAGCAGAGGATGCGGCAAAGGTCATCCGAACCGCTTATGATAATGGGATCAATTTTTATGATCATGCAACCTGCTACGGGGAAAACGGCGAGGCAGAGACCCGTTTCGGCGAGGCATTCCCGCTCACAGGATTAAAGCGCGAAGATGTTTTCATTCAGAGCAAATGCGGTCTGTGCCTTGACAGAAATGAATTTGACTGGACAAAGGACAATATTTTATCTTCTGTGGATGATATTTTGCGCAGACTTAAGATAGATTACCTGGATTCGCTGCTGCTGCATCGTCCGGATGTGCTGTTCGATCCGGAGGAAGTGGCAGCGGCCTTTGATGAGCTCGAAGCAAAGGGAAAGGTAAAGTACTTTGGCGTGAGTAATCTGGTTCCTATGCAGATCGCTCTGTTAAAGAAGTTTGTGAAGCAGCCTCTCGTATTTAATCAGGTTCAGCTGTCACTGGAACAGTCACAGCTGATCGATCAGGCGCTTTACATGAACAATAAAGAGACAGATATGTCCGTTAACCGCGACGGCAATCTCTTGGATTACTGCAGATTACAGGATATTACGATCCAGGCATGGTCGCCGCTGCAGTATGGTATGTTTGGCGGAACCTTTATTGATCATCCCGATTTCCCGGAACTGAATAAGGTGCTGGGCAAATTGGGAGAGAGAGAAGGAGTATCAAAGGCAGCGATCGCGCTGGCATGGATCCTTCGACATCCGGCACGGATGCAGGCAATCATAGGAACGATGAATCCGGAGCATATCAGGGAAGCCTGTGATGCGTCAAAGGTAAGCTTATCGCATCATGACTGGTATGAATTGTATTTGGCAGCAGGAAAGTTTCTGCCATAATTAAGAGAAGATAAAGGGAGGATATGAGCATGGAGAATTTTACATTTTATGCGCCGACTTATTTTGCATTCGGAGACGGTGCCGAATCAAAGGCAGGAGAACTTGTTAAGCGGTTTGGCGGCAGTAAGGTGCTGATACACTATGGCGGGGGAAGCGTCGTAAGGTCAGGACTCTTGGACAGAGTAAAGGATTCTCTGACCCGGAGCGGACTCAGCTTTTTGGAACTCGGCGGCGTAAAGCCTAATCCGAGAAGCGGTCTCGTATATGAGGGAATTGAGCTTTGCAGGAAGGAGAGCATTGATTTTATTTTAGCTGTAGGCGGCGGAAGTACGATCGATTCCTCCAAGGCGATTGCGGCGGGAACCGTTTATGACGGTGATTTCTGGGATTTTTATGAAGGAAAGGAAGTAACAGAAGCACTTCCGATCGGAACGATACTTACGATCGCAGCAGCGGGATCAGAAGGCTCTCCGGATTCGGTCATTACAAAAGAAGAGGGCATGATCAAGAGAGGGGCAAGCGGTGAAGCATATCGTCCGAAGTTTTCTATTTTAAATCCGGCACTTACCGAGACACTGTCGGCTTATCAGACTGCATGCGGAATTACGGATATTATGGCTCATCTGTATGAACGTTATCTTACGAATACCTCCAATGTAGAGACCACTGACAGAATGATCGAGGGTCTGCTCCTTGCAATGATTCATGAAGGCGCAAAGGTGATGGAAGACTTAACGGACTATGATGCCAGAGCCAATATTATGTGGGCGGGCATGATGGCACATAATAACTCCTGCGGTGTGGGAAGAAGCCAGGATTGGACGAGTCATAACATTGAGCATGAATTATCGGCTTTATATGATTGTGCGCATGGTGCGGGACTTGCGGTGACGATGCCAGCAGTCTTCACTTATACAATGAACCATGATATAAACAGATTTGCCAAGATCGCAGTGAGAGTATGGGGCTGCCAGATGGATTTCGAGCATCCGGAGAAGACCGCTAAGGCAGGAATTGAAGCACTTAGAAGCTTTCTTGTTTCTATCGGCATGCCTAAAAATTTTGCCGAGCTTGGAGCAAAAGAAGAGGATATCTCTAAGCTTGCGGATATCTGCTGCAACGGAAGCGAGGGAGCCGATGGAAAATTATATGGGTTCACGACCCTGGAGCAGAAGGATGTGGAAGCAATTTATCGTCTGATGCTGTAAGGATAGGATAAAACCATGATGCTGGAACTATAAGTTGAAATGATGAGTCTGTAAGTGTAAAAACCATCAAGAGTGAAAGTGATATGCTGTCCCGGGTAGGACATCGAAAAATGAAATCCTGCCTGAGGCAGCTTATCAGCGAAATCTCCTGATGGTTTTTTTATTTGGAAAATTATTTTACGAGGTAGCCTCCGTCAACCGGAATGATGGCTCCGCCCAGATAATCACTTGCGTGGGATGCAAGGAAGATGCAGGCTCCCTTCATATCATCACCTGTTCCCCAGCGGTGTGCGGGTATGCGGTCCGTGATCTGCTGATATCTGGGATTTTCCGGATCCAGGAGGGCGGTATTCAGATCTGTAGCCATATATCCCGGCGCAATGGCATTGACATTGATGCCGCGGGAAAACCAGTCATTGCTGAGTTCCTTTGTCAGCTGCGTGACTCCGCCCTTCGAGGCAGAATAGGCGGGAATCGTCTGCCCGCCGAACCAGGAGGACATAGAGGCGATATTGATGATCTTGCCGTATCCCTTTTTCAGCATGACCTTTCCTGCTTCCTGACAGAAAATGAAAACAGAGTGCAGATTGACATTCATGACCTCATCCCATTCCTCTATGGGGAAGACCTCTGCACTGTGTCGTCTCTGAATGCCGTGAGCCGTCACCAGAATATCGAGATTTCCGCCAAGCTGTTCCAGACACTCGGAGAAGCAGCGGTAAACTTCTTCTCGGATGCCGAGATCGGCTTTCACGCCGTGACAGGAAAAGCCCCGTCCCTGAAAGTCCTCCGCAACCTCGAAAACCCGGTCAGAGGTGCCGATTATAACCACCTCGGCTCCTGATTCCAGAAGCCCCTCAGCCATACCGTAACCGAGACCTCTTGTACCGCCGGTTACGATCGCCTTTTTCCCCTCAATACAAAATAAGTCCTTTGCGTGCATCGTGTT
>JAUNAN010000142.1 GCA_030527595.1 Lachnospiraceae bacterium
GCTTTACATCACAAACAAATAAGACTATAATGAAGCTGTTATACAAAAGGGAGCTTGCGTTAAGCCGGCTGAGAGGAAGCTGTTTTTGCTTCGACCTGTAACCTGATCCGGATAATGCCGGCGTAGGATAATAACGGTTCGATCTGATAAGGGATTGCTTTCGAGGCTTTGATGCATGCGAAGGCGATCCTTTTTTTGTATTTCAAAGGCGGCAGTCGGGGGCACCACCTCTGTCGCGGTATAAAAGCAGCGCTTCGGTCAATCCTGCGGAGGGCTGTCAAAGCAGTGTATGCATTTTCAGAAAGGAGAAAAAAATGAAAACAGCACTGACAATTGCGGGAAGTGATTCCTGCGGAGGCGCCGGGATCCAGGCAGATATCAAGACAATGACGATGAATGGTGTTTATGCCATGAGTGCGATCACAGCCCTGACTGCCCAGAATACGACCGGCGTAACAGGTATCATGGAAGTGACACCTGATTTCTTAATAGAACAGATCGATGATATTTTTACGGACATCCGTCCCGATGCGGTGAAGATCGGAATGGTCTCCTCGTCCGGCCTGATCCGTGCCATTGCGGAGCGTCTGACTTATTATGAGGCGCAGAACATTGTGGTGGATCCGGTCATGGTGGCGACAAGCGGGGCAAGGCTGATCAGTGAGGATGCGATCGCAACGCTTGTGGAATGCCTGCTGCCGATCGCCTCTGTCGTGACGCCGAACATTCCGGAGGCAGAAGTCCTCTCGGGCATGAAGATCACATCCGCTGAGGATATGGAGACCGCGGCAGAGAAGATCTGTCAGACCTATCACTGTGCGGTGCTCCTCAAAGGCGGTCATTCCCTGAACGACGCCAATGACCTCCTTGTCTATGATGGAAAACATGAATGGTTTTCCGGAAGGCGCATCAACAATCCGAATACGCACGGAACGGGATGCACTCTCTCCAGCGCCATTGCCTCGAATCTTGCAAAGGGCTTTGACATGAAGACTTCCGTGCTTCGTGCCAAGGAATACATCTCCGGCGCGCTGGAGGCAATGCTGGATCTTGGCAAAGGCAGCGGACCGATGCAGCATAACTTCGCTCTCACGGGAGAATTTGCGAAGGAGAATGTGTGATGGAAAATAAAAACACAGCCCAAAGCGTCACGGAGCGTCTGATCGCAGATTCCGCCGATCTCTTTGAAGAGTTTTATGCTCATCCCTTTGTCACGGGTATGGGTGACGGCACGCTGGATCACGCAAAATTCCAATACTATATGATCCAGGATTATCTGTATCTCATCGATTACGCAAAGGTCTTTGCGGTCGGCGCGGCGAAGGCGGATGACCTCGATATCATGCGCGTCTTTGCTTCTTCTCTGCATGCGACCGTGGACGGGGAAATGGAGCTGCATCGCGGTTACATGAGGCGGCTCGGAATCTCAGGCGAAGAGGCGGAGAACACACCCATGCATCCGGCAAACCGCTCCTACACCTCCTACATGCTGCGGATCGCCTACGAGGGCGGAGCTGCAGAGGTGACGGCGGCGATCCTCTCCTGTGCAGTCAGCTACAAGATGATCGGTGAAAAGCTGCTAGAGAAGTATCCGCATGCAGCGGAGGACTCCTTCTTCGGGGAGTGGATCAGGAGTTACACAAGCAGAGAGTACCGTGAAGAGACGCAGATGCTTGCAGAGCAGATGAACCGTCTCGCGGCAGACCTGCCTGAATCCGGAATTCGGAAGCTCAGCAGCATCTTCCGCATCTGTTCGGAATATGAGCGCGGCTTCTGGGATATGGGCTGGCAGGGAGCTCCGGTCTCAGCCGTTCCTTTCGGTGAGACATCTCTTTAATGAGAGAGAGCTGCCGCCGGAATCCGGAAAAAGTGGCCATCATGAAGGGATAATTACGATGTTAGATTTTGAACATGTGACATTTCAGTTTCCGACAGACAATTACCGGATGTTTGAGGATCTGAGCTTTCATCTGGAGGAGGGAGAATTCACCGCACTGATCGGTGCGTCCGGCAGCGGAAAGAGTACGATCTTCCGTCTGATCAATCACTTCCTCACACCCGAGACAGGATCGATCCGGATCGAGGGACGGGAGGTCGGTACGGGAAATGCACAGTGCGGATATATGCCGCAGCGGGATCTGCTTTTCCCCTGGCGGACAGTGGAAGCCAATGTGATGCTTCCCATGGAAATAAAAAAACAGCCGAGGGCGGAGCGAAGGGCAGCGGCAGATGCGCTGCTGGCCCGCGTCGGACTTGCGGGATCGGAAAAGAAGCGTCCGGGAGAGCTCTCCGGAGGTATGCGGCAGAGAGCGGCATTTGCCAGAACATTGGCGGCCGGCGCGGATCTGCTGCTTCTCGATGAGCCCTTCAGTGCGCTTGATTCCATCACCCGGATCTCCATGCAGGAATGGCTGGTGGAGCAGTGGGAGAACTGGAATAAGACGATCCTCCTTGTCACTCACGATGTGGAGGAGGCAATTTTCCTCTCCCGCCGCATTCTGGTGCTGACGGGGAGACCGGTAAAGTCTCTGGTTGATCTGGAAGTGCCTCTGCCAAAGAAGCGTACGCGGGAGATGCTGCTTCGTCCCGAGGTCATGGAGCTGAAGAACCGGCTCATCGGGATGCTGCAGGAGGAAGCGGCGCAGACGGAGAGTGATTCATGAGGGGGAAGGTGACAGGAGGAAATGCCTCCGGAAAGCAGCGAAGCGTGACAGTGGGAAGCACCTCCGGAAAATCTCGCAGAGAGAGGAAGCCTCTGACGCCTGCGGCAAGGCGTGCATACGGGCTCGGGTTCGGTGTGTTTCTTATTTTTCTGTGGGCCGTGCTTGCGGCTTTGACGGATAACTCATTTGTGCTTCCGGGGCCCCTGGAGGTAGGAGCGGCTCTTGCGGAGCATCGGGCGGAAATATTTCTGGTCCATTTTCCCGCAACGATGGAGGTGGTCCTGTACGGAGGCCTTCTCTCCATCCTGATCGGGGCAGCCTTCGCGGTGCTGATGGATGCGTTTCCCCTTGTTGAGCGAGCGCTCTATCCGATCCTCACGGTGACACAGACGATTCCCGTTATGTGTGTGGCACCGGTATTTGTGCTCTGGCTGGGATATTCAGTGCAGATGCGCGTGCTGGTCGTCGTTCTCGTGAATTTTTTTCCGGTGACCGTGAATCTCTTTGACGGTCTTCACGCAGCCGACGGGGAGCGCATTGAGCTGATGAACTCCTACGGTGCGTCGAAATGGCAGACCTTTATCAAATTGAAGTTTCCCTCCTCCCTGCCCGCATTTTTTTCGGCACTGCACGTGGCGGTTCCGTGGGCAGTGGTCGGCGCAGCGGTTGCGGAATGGCTCGGTGCGGAGAATGGACTCGGCACCTACAGCAAATCCTGCATGATGCAGCTCGATGCCGCGGGACTTTTGGCACCGCTCTTTGTCCTGACAGCGGCGGCGCTTTTCCTGAACGGAATCCTGACACTGATCGAGAGACGTGTCGTGAACTGGTAAAACAGGAGAAGAATACAAACAGACATAAGAACGGGAAGCCTGACGAGCGGGAACGCCAATCACAAACAGATGTAAAAAGCAGAAGCAAAAGATCAGAAGTATAAGAGCAGAAGCATAAGAAAAAATAAGTAACTGTTCAGGACCCCTGATTTAGGTCCAAATTTCTTTTGTGCAAAACAGAGA
>JAUNAN010000143.1 GCA_030527595.1 Lachnospiraceae bacterium
TGCTAGATGACTACAGATTTTCCTTCCGTACCGCTAACTAAATGACATTGATATTTCTATAGTGTGGTATCTTCAGCGGCCGCATTCTGTTTTGTGATTTCGTTTCTGAGCGGATGCCGATCTGTTCCGTTTATCAAGAGCGAAACAGACTACGGGGTTTATCTTTCAGATGATTATGAAGCACTGCCCGGGAATCTGAGCACAGATCTGCTGGTCATTGATGCCCAGTATTTTACGGCAGAGGAGATTGCTGCACTTCATGAAACGAACGGCCGCATCTACTCATACATCAATGTCGGTGCCGTCGAAAATTTCAGAGCATATTATGAGGACTATCCGGATCTGACCCTCGGACCGTATGAAAACTGGCCGGAAGAACGATTTGTCGATGTGTCTGATAAGCGTTGGCAGGATTTTATCGTGAATGAGCTTGCATCTGAGCTGCAAGAGAAGGGAATCGACGGCTTTTTTGTTGATAATGCGGATGTCTACTATGAGTATCGGACTCAGGAAATTTTTGACGGGCTCACGGAAATCCTCAAGGGCTTGAAAGATACAGGGCTGTCTGTGATCATAAACGGAGGGGATGTTTTCGTTTCCGGGTACTATGAGAAAAACGGACGATTAGAGGATATTCTTGACGGCGTCAATCAGGAGTTTGTGTTTACCTCAGTCAACTGGGAGCAGGGGACGTTCGGGAAAAGTGATGAGGATTCAGAGAATTATTATCTGGAATATTTAAAAACCGTGCAGGTTTCCGGGGCGGAGATCTTCCTGATGGAGTATACCGATGATCCGGGAATGGCAGAGCAGATTCTTGAGAAGGCGGATGAGCTGGGATATTCGGTCTATATCAGTGACAGCATCGAACTGGACTGAATGATGCGTGGCGGCAGTAAAAAGTTGCGCAAAGAGCTGAATGTACGATATTATAATATAAAGTGTACACACAAAATGAATGCACAGCACAAAGAAAGCGGGTGAGGACAGGAACAGCATGAAACAGGACCATGGAAAAAAGATGGTCGCACCGATTGTAATTACCATCCTGATCGTGCTCTACTATGCGGTCTATTTTACAATACTGATCCGTTTGGTCGGAGGTGCGATCGGAGCATTGCTGGGCATCATACCGGTTCTTCTGGGCGGTGTGATGATCTATGTGTGTATCCAGAGAATAAAAGAAATTCAGGAGGGTGAAGAAGATGATCTTAGTCAATACTGATTATATTTCGGGACAGGAACTGGAGATGCTGGGACTGGTAAAGGGAAGTACGATTCAGTCCAAGAATGTCGGAAAGGATATCACCCAGAGCTTTAAAACACTCGTGGGCGGCGAATTGAAGGCATATACGGAAATGATGAATGAAGCCCGTGCACTGGCTACCAAGAGAATGGTATCGGAAGCGGAGGCACTTGGGGCAGATGCCATTGTCAATGTGCGTTATGCATCAGCTGCGGTCATGCAGGGAGCGGCAGAGGTAATGGCTTACGGCACAGCGGTCAGGTTTCTGTAATGCAGGCTGAAAAATAAAAACGATCTGTTCGCAGGAAATAATTTTGGACGGATTGCATATTGGCGTGATGCATATCACGGAAGGAAGATAAGACATATGTTATAAATATAACAAAGGGCTGTTATGTTATAACATATGTTTTTTATTTGCAGAAAAGGGGGCAGTCATAGTGTTTAAAGAAGAATATGGTGCAGCGGCAAATGCAGCCGCGGCGAAGGCAGGGTTATTAAAGAAAAATCCGATAGGCTATTTTGTGTTATCGATGTTAGCCGGTATGTATATCGGATTCGGAGCACTTCTCACCTCTACGATCGGTGCGCAGCTGGGAGGTTCTCCGTTTACGAAGCTGATCATGGGAATGGCCTTCGGCGCGGCCCTGAGTCTGGTCGTGATTGCAGGGGCAGAGCTCTTTACCGGAAATAATATGGTCATGTTCTCGGGAATAGCGAAAAAGACGATAAAGCCCGGCGATGCCATAGTATTGTGGTGCGTATGCTGGCTGGGAAATCTGGCAGGTGCTCTTCTTCTTTCGGTATTATTTTGCGGCACCGGCTTAAATACCGGAGCTGCGGCTGAGTTTATTGCGGGAATCGCTCTCAGTAAGATGACAGCGGGTGCGGGCGCACTCTTCTTCCGCGGGGTTCTATGTAATATGCTGGTCTGCATAGCTGTATGGTGCGGATTTAAGTGTAAGAGCGAGAGCGGAAAACTGATCATGATTTTCTGGTGCCTGCTTGCATTTTTCACAACGGGATTTGAACATAGTGTAGCCAATATGACCACACTGACTGTCGCACTGATCGGACCCGCGGCTGAGGGGCTCAGCATCGGTGGATGGATATACAATCTGTTAGTCGTAACGATAGGGAACATGGTTGGAGGAATCTGTCTGGTAGGTCTGCCGTATTATTTGGCGTCCAAAGATTGATTTTTTATAAACAATATTTTGGCATACATAGATTCTTCTGTCATCGTACATGAGAGCATTTTTCTCTTGCAAACACAATGAGGTCATGGCATAATGCAGGAAAGAGACCGGTCTCCTTCAAGGGGACAGCAGGAGGATATGAACTATGAGCGTTACATTACAGCAGATAGCGGATATGGCGGGCGTACATAAGTCGACGGTTGATAAGGTCGTCCACAATCGTCCGGGCGTCAGTGATGCCAAACGTCAGATGATAAAAAATCTGCTGAAGGAAAACGGCTACGAATCCAATCCGCTGGCAAAGGCTCTCAACTATCAGAAAAAGAAGATGAAAGTAGTTGTAGTTATGCCGGAAGTCGATGCGATGCCTTTTCTCCGGCAGGGGATGGAGCTGGTACAGCAGGATTTTAACAGCTTCAATATAGAGGTCATTTACCACACAATGGCGTTTTCGGATCCAAACGGTCAAGCTGCGTACCTGCGCAGCCTGGAAAAGGAAGGCGTTTCAGGCGTAGTACTGCTTCCGATCGAGACGCCGGAAGTTGCAGAGGCTGCAGCAGAGCTGAACGAAAAAGGGATTCCGGTCATCACGATCAACTCGGATCTGGAGCAGGTACCGCATCTTTGTTTTGTCGGACAGGATGTTACTCAGGCAGGTCGAACAGCAGCGCGAATCATGGGATTGCTTTTGCCGAATAGCGCTGAGCTGGCTGTTATCTCCAGCCGCCATATGCGTGCGGTCAAGCAGCGTGAGCAGAGTTTTTTGGACTATCTGCCGCAGGCAGCACCGAATCTTCATGTTAATAAACTGGAATTAATTGAGGAAAATGCAGAGAGTGCCTATCAGAATACTGCAGCGCTGCTGCGGGAGCATCCGGAGCTGAATGCGATACTTATCACCTGCGGTGAGGTCTCCAATGTGTGCCGCGCAATTCGAGACTCGGAGCGCGCAGGGAAAATGACAGTTGTCTGCTACGAGCGCTATCCGGTCATTGCAGAGCTGCTGAAGCAGGGAGAGGTGGACGCTACAATCAGCGGTGATCTGGGAGATCAGGGCAGACTGGCGATGCGCCTGCTGTTTGAATATCTGATCTACGGGCGCAAGCCGGAATCTGATAGAATGTTGACACGAAATGAAATTTTTTTAAAGGAAAATATATGACACCCGGAACCGGCTTGATATGCTACCCCCAAGTAGGACATAGAAATATGAAACCTACTTGGGGGTATTG
>JAUNAN010000030.1:0-17135 GCA_030527595.1 Lachnospiraceae bacterium
TTAATAGTATTGTTGTATTTATCTAATTTTTCGATATATTCTTCCTGTTTCTTATGCAATTTTACCATTTTATTTAACTTAATTCAAGCCGGAAGGTGCACATATCGTACCACCTTCCGGCAGGCGCACCACAAAAAAAGACCCCCGCTAAAAAAGCGGAGGTCTCTCTCTTTCATATCGTTAAATCGGATACCGCAGGACTTGATGCCGGATTCGGGCAGCTGACAGCTGCCGGTCCGGGGCCGCGGTGTTCTTTACAGCTCGCAGTTGTTGACTGTTCTCGGGAACGGAAGGACATCTCTGATGTTTGCCATGCCTGTCAGGTACATGACGCAGCGCTCAAATCCGAGACCGAAGCCTGCATGACGTGTTGTACCGAATTTTCTCAGATCCAGATAGAATCCATAGTCATCGAGATTCATACCCAGCTCTTCCATACGGCTCAGAAGCTTATCATAATTTGCCTCTCTCTCGCTGCCGCCCATGATCTCTCCGATTCCCGGAACCAGACAGTCCATAGCCGCAACGGTCTTGCCGTCCTCGTTCTGCTTCATATAGAAGGCCTTGCAGTCCTTCGGATAGTTGATTACGAAGATCGGTTTCTTAAATACCTTCTCTGTCAGATAGCGCTCATGCTCGGTCTGAAGCTCTGCACCCCATTCCGGCTTATACTCAAATTTCTCACCGGAGTTCTGAAGGATCTCGATTGCCTCTGTGTAAGTGATTCTTCCGAAATCGGAGGATGCCACATTGTGCAGGCGGTCCAGGAGTCCCTTGTCCACAAAGGAATTGAAGAATTTCAGTTCCTCCGGAGCATTCTCCAACACATAATTGATGATATATTTCAGCATATCTTCCGCCAGATTCATATCATCCTCGATATCCGCAAAGGCGATTTCCGGCTCGATCATCCAGAACTCAGCCGCATGACGCGTCGTGTTTGAATTTTCCGCACGGAAGGTCGGTCCGAAGGTGTAAATGCTGCGGAATGCCTGTGCAAAGGTCTCACCCTGCATCTGACCGGAAACCGTAAGATTGGTCAGCTTTCCGAAGAAATCCTCTGAATAATCCACTGAGCCGTCCTCTTTTCTCGGCGGATCCGACGGATCGAGAGTTGTAACCTGGAACATCTCTCCCGCGCCCTCTGCATCAGAGCCTGTGATCAGCGGAGTGTGAACATAGACAAAGCCTCTCTCCTGAAAGAACTTGTGGATCGCAAACGCGATCAGAGATCTCACGCGGAAGGTCGCCTGGAAGGTATTCGTTCTCGGGCGGAGATGCGGGATCGTACGCAGAAACTCCATACTGTGGCGCTTCTTCTGAAGCGGATAATCAGAGGTGGAGACACCCTCGATCTCGATCGTGTCTGCCTGAATTTCAAAGGGCTGCTTTGCCTGAGGTGTGGCAACAAGTGTACCCTTTACGATGACAGCAGAACCGACATTGAGGTGGGCAATTTCAGAAAAGTTGTCCATTCCGTCGTGGAAGACGATCTGAAGAGTCTCGAAATAAGAGCCGTCATGCATGACCAGGAAACCGAAGGTTTTGGAGTCGCGGATACTGCGCACCCAGCCGCCGACCTCGATCACCTGATCCAGATATTTGTCCGTCTCTTTGTATAATTCCTTTACTGTCACAAGTTTCTGCATGTACGTAAACCTCACTTTATTGTTCGCTTATGTTTTTCCGAAAGCCGTTTTTTCAGGAAATGAAAGAACGGCATTTTTCCTGTTTTCCAACTCCGATATCCTACACCTTTGCCGACCGGTCTGTCAATTATACAGACCGCTCTTCCGGCCTCCGGAAGCAGGGCAGATATTCACGTTCCGCACCGGCTCCCTCTCAGGAGTTTTTGATCGTCCGCTGAGGCAGCACGTAGGACACGAATACATTTCCGCCGCCCTCAAAATCCTCTCTGCTGTCATCCGAGGCAACATAGAAGTGCTCGCCTGTCTCAAAGTCATACTGCAGTGTGTTGTAGCCGTCATATCCGACGATCAGACACACGGTTCCGTCCGACTTCAGGGCCTTGACGGCCCTGCCTCTGGACAGCTCATACTCGACCTCGTCCATCGTGGCTCCGGTCAGATTGATGACCTGTGCCTCTTCTCCGATTTCCTCCTGTACGGCAGCCGCATTGATCGTCCGGCTGAAAAAGCTCTCCGGGATATCATCGTCATTTAAGTCCATGGACTTTTCCAGATTTCCGCGCTCATAGAGGAACGCACCGTCTCCGTCCAGGAGAGTTCCGTAGTGCGCATCCGCCACGATCAGTGCTTTTCCCGCATGGGTGAAAATTCCCTGCAGCCTGCCCTCGCCGTAGGCATAGTACTGCGGCACCAGCGGCTCCGCATCCTCAGCCTCATACTCGATCGCTTCCGCCGTTCCCATCATAGTGAAATGCTTGATGAGCGGCTTCAGATTAGTGTTTGTGGTCGGGAAGGCAAGGGTTATGGTGATTCCCTGACGGGAATTGTAATCTGCGTTCGTCGTAATCTGAGATTCCGTGCGGATCCGGTTATTCATAATGTTGTCCGTGGATTCTTCCGTGTAAACATCTCCGTCGCGGGAAGAGCGTGTCAGTGTGACCAGTCCTCCGGATACGTCGACGGAGGTGATCCTGTTCTCCCCGGGATCATATTCCTTTATCACATTGCCGCCGAAATCCTCTATCAGGATCCGATTCATCGCAAAGGTCACATCTCCCGCAGCGCCGGTCACCAGATCATCCCTGTCCGCAATTCCGTAAAGGAAGTCATCATTCAGGAAGCCCAGCGCACGGATGTAGGTTCCGCTTTCCGCCGTGATCGTGCGGGTGGACTCCTCATCCAGATACATGATCGTGATGTCGGTGCCTGCATCCGGATCCATCTCGTTCATCCACGCAGCATATCCGTACTCCGATGATGCCGTGATACAGTCACGGCGAATGCCGCTCTGCAGGATCTCGGATGTTCCGGAAACCGGATCGAATTTGCACAGATTTTCGTTCAAATATGCATAATAGACACCTCCCGAGCTGACATAGCTCAGAATATCGAGATCCTGTTTCAGGTAATCATAGGATCGCTCGGAGGGAATGAACAGCTGCTCATTTACCACGGTTCGTTCATTTTCAAAATGGCAGACAGAGATGCCGTTTTCTCCCTCATGCGGACCGCGATTCATATATCCGTAAACAATGAAGTCGATATCACCGCCCTCAGAGACACTGAGGATCTGAATATCGTAGTCATTATTCTGATAGCGCTCATCCGAGCCTTCCTCTGCATACTTCAGGCTGTATACCAGGCTCAGTTTTTCTGCGCTCTCACTGTATTCCCAGAGTGCGCCGTCCTGAACAAAGGCAACAATATCAGAGGACGTATTTCCCTGATACTGCACCGAGCGCTCCGCTATTCCTAAGTTGACTCCCTCGGTTGTGACCACCGAAAGATTTTCGTCAAATACCTGCAGCGCTGTTCTGTAAAAATCCAGAAGACTCATGCTACCGTTATAATATCTCAGTCGGTAGAACTCCGTCACATGATAGATCTCCGTCTGACCGCTCTCATTCACTGCCCGGATCAGGTAATCATTTGTGATCGAGCAGGTCTCCGAATTGATCTCTGTGATATTCGGCACGGCCTTCTGATAGATCTGCGGACTGAGGTCTCCCCAGGTGACCTGATCCAGTGTGGAATTAATATTGACGTTCGTAAAGGAGCGATTGGAGATCGAGCTGTCCGTCTCCAGATAGGTATTCAGGTCACCGGCTCCATCCTTATTCATACAGGTCTCGTAAAAATTATAGACGAACTGTACATAGAGATTGACCGGCAGCTCTGATCTCTGCAGAAGACGGGAGTAGTAATATACATCTCCCTCTGAGGTCTCGATCGTAAACTTTACGGGATATTCGCGGTTCATGAGAATCGGCTCTGTCAGAGAAACGCGGGCTGTCATATAATCCCCGTCCTCCTGAAAGCCTCCGATTTTTGCATTTTCGACGACCTTGCCCGTATCCGGTGCGATGATCTCATAGGAAACGGAGATCACCTTTTGATCGTATGCCTTGTAGGACACCGAAAACTCGCGATTTGTCGTGATCGGGATAATACTGTCCCGCATCGTCGAGGCTTTCATCTCCGTCCTGTACCCGGGCATGCTGTTGATCTTGTTCCCGTCCCGGTCGATACACATCACCGGAAGCGTCGGAGCTCCGAGTTCCGTTGTTCCTACCGTGCTGTGCTGATTCTGCAATTGTGAAAATAAAGAAATCCCACCCAGAAAAACAGCGAGCAGGATCATGATTCTGATGATTCTATATCGTACTTTTATGGTTCCGTTCCCCCGTTATCTATCATAAACAGATCCTTCTTTTCGTCCGCCTGCGGCAGATTGCAGGACTGATATTCCTTCCTCTCCCGTGCCTTTCTGCGGACTGCGATCTGACTTCTCCCCGATTGATTCCTTTCTAAGTATCGTAGCGAAAAACCGGAATGTCAACAGGCATCCCGGCTTTTCGTAAAAAACTTTTTTTGATTTTTCAGGCACATTCCCTCCCGGAAAATCCTTCCGAAAAGTCATGCTTTTGCCCTTTCTTCCATCACGCAGGCAGAAGATCCCGTGCGGCGGAGCCGCCTCTTTTCTTACTTACGTGATGCCACACCGGTTCGCACCATCGCACGCCCCAGCTTTGCCTGTGCAATCTGAACCTCATGCCCGGAGAGCTGATCTTTCTTTGCGAGCAGCTCCTCCGCACGCTTCTTTGCATCCTCGGCACGGGGAACATCGATCTCGTCCACCCACTCCCAGGTTGTTGCAATCAGACGGCAGTCATTGTTCATCATGTTCAGCATACCGCCGATGCACGCAGCCCTGCGGACCGTTCCGTCCTCCAGAGTCACACGTGCCTCGCCCATACCAAGCGCAGTACAGTAGTTCATATGTTTCGCCATGATACAGACGTCGCCGTTAATCGTTCTGCAGATAAGTCTCGTCGCCTGTCCGTCGAACACACTTCCGTCAGGCGTCGCGATCTCAATATGAAATGCTGTCGCCATCTTTACCCTTTCTTTGCATTCTCAAATGCGTCTTCGATCGTGCCGCAGAACAGGAATGCAGATTCCGGAAGCTCATCGCACTCGCCGTTAAGGATCATCTTAAATCCGCGGATCGTCTCCTTAAGCGGTACATACTTGCCCGGGAATCCCGTAAACTGCTCCGCAACAGAGAAGCTCTGAGACAGGAATCTCTGTACCTTACGTGCACGGTTTACAGTCAGCTTATCCTCGTCGCTCAGCTCGTCCATACCCATGATGGCGATGATATCCTGCAGCTCACGATATCTCTGCAGCACCTCCTGAACACCGCGGGCAACCTGGTAATGCTCCTCACCGACGATTTCCGGTGAGAGGATACGGCTTGTGGAATCCAGCGGGTCCACGGCCGGATAAATACCCTGGCTGGCGATGTCACGGGAAAGGACAGTCTTTGCATCCAGATGTGTGAATGTAGTTGCCGGAGCCGGGTCCGTCAAGTCATCGGCCGGGACATATACAGCCTGAACCGAAGTGATGGATCCGTCCTTTGTAGAGGTGATACGCTCCTGCAGCTCACCCATTTCCGTAGCCAGTGTCGGCTGGTAACCTACGGCTGACGGCATACGTCCGAGCAGCGCGGATACCTCTGAACCGGCCTGTGTGAAACGGAAGATATTATCGATAAAGAGAAGCACGTCCTGCTTCTTGACATCACGGAAGTATTCCGCAACAGTCAGTCCGGAAAGACCGACTCTCATACGTGCTCCCGGCGGCTGGTCCATCTGACCGAAGATCAGAGCCGTCTTATTAATAACACCGCTCTCGCTCATCTCGCCGTAGAGATCGTTTCCTTCACGGGTACGCTCACCAACGCCGGTGAAAACGGAATATCCGCCGTGCTCTGTGGCAATATTGTGGATCAGCTCCTGAATCAGGACGGTCTTACCTACGCCGGCACCGCCGAACAGACCGATTTTACCACCCTTCAGGTACGGGCAGATCAGGTCAACGACCTTGATACCTGTTTCCAGAATTTCCGAAGATGTCTGCTGCTCCTCATAAGAAGGTGCCGGACGATGGATCGGCCAGAACTCTGCCGCATTAACATTCTCTTTATTGTCAACCGGCTCGCCGAGCAGATTCAGTACGCGGCCGAGGCATTCCTCGCCTACCGGCATCTTGATCGGTGCGCCTGTATCTACGGCATCGACGCCTCTGGTCAATCCGTCCGTGCTGCTCATAGCAATGCAGCGGACAACATCATCACCGATATGCTGGGCAACCTCCACAACCAGACGGCTGCCGTGATTGTCGATCTCGATGGCATTCATCAGATCCGGCAGCTGTCCGTCCTGAAATTTAATGTCCAGTACAGGTCCCATAACCTTTGTGACTGTACCGATATTTTGTGTCGCCAATGTTACTCTCCTTTTCCTGTTATTCGTCTCCTCCGCCTGCACCGGATACGATTTCCGTAATTTCCTGGGTAATCGCAGCCTGTCTTGCACGGTTGTAATAGAGACTCAGCTTTTCAATCATTTCCTCCGCATTGTTGCTTGCATTCTCCATTGCCATGCGGCGTGCGCCCTGTTCACTGGCAGCACTCTCGCACAATACGCTGTAGAGAATACCTGAAATGTATTCCGGAATAATCGAGTCAAAGACTTCTTCGCTGGAGGGCTCATAGAGAATGACATCTCTCGGGCTGTCTGTCTCCTCCGGTACAAACGGAAGCAGCTGTGTCAGCTCAGGCACCTGTGAGAGAATGGAAACGAACTTGGTTCCCGCGACATAGATCTCGTCATAGTCTCCCTTTACGTAGCCGTCGCAGACGATACGGGCCATTTCGAAGCATTCACTGACCTGAATTTCTCCGACAAGCGGGAAGCTCTTTGTCAGAATCTCCCTCTCTCTCTTGGAGAAGTATTCGATGGCTTTTTTACCCACCGGAAGGAAGATGCACTCTTTGCCCTTTGTCTTTTCTTCAATCATGCGGAACATATTGGCATTGTATCCGCCTGCGAGACCTCTGTCGCCGGCAAACACAATATACAGAGATTTTTTGATCTCCCGCGTTCCGAGATATTTGGACGTGAAGTCCGAGTTGGAGTTCGCAATATCGCTCAGAGTCTTATTCAGCACCTCATGGTACGGACGACTCTTCATGACGCGTTCCTGAGCCTTGCGGAGACGGGAAGAAGCGACCAGTTTCATGGCCTTAGTTATCTGCATGGTACTCTGCACACTCTTGATGCGCAGCTTGATGCTTTTCATCGAAGCCATGTCAGTTCTTCCTCCTTCCGATTATGCTTTCTTTGTAACACGATTTGTATATGCTGTCAGTGCTGCTTTCAGTCCGTCAGCGATCTCATCATCGTAAGCGCCCGTAGCAGCGATCTTATCCATAACAGCCTTGGCTTCCGCATTGGAATCCAGGTAGTCGTACAGTCCGCGCTCGTACTCCGCAACCTCCGTAACGTCAATATCCTTCAGGAAGTTATTGGTAACCGCATAGATGATCGCAACCTGCTTCTCAACCGGCACCGGTGTTCCTCTGTTCTGCTTCAGAACCTCAACGATACGGGCACCCTGCTCCAGACGGGATTTTGTATCATCGTCCAGATCGGATCCGAACTGTGCGAAGCTCTGCAGCTCGCGGTACTGAGAGTACAGCAGCTTCAGTCTTCCGGCAACCTTCTTCATCGCCTTGATCTGCGCATCACCACCGACTCGGCTGACAGAAATACCCGGGTTAACGGCCGGACGAACACCCTTATTAAAGAGCTCCGTCTCAAGGAAGATCTGTCCGTCAGTGATGGAAATGACGTTTGTCGGAATATAAGCGGAAACGTCACCTGCCTGCGTCTCGATGATCGGGAGCGCTGTCAGAGAACCGCCGCCCTTTTCGTCGGAAAGCTTTGCCGCACGCTCAAGCAGACGGGAATGCAGATAGAATACGTCACCCGGATAAGCCTCACGGCCGGGCGGGCGGCGGATCAGCAGGGAGAGCTCACGGTAAGCAACGGCGTGCTTGGAGAGATCATCATAGATGATCAGCGCATGCTTGCCCTGGTTCATAAAGTACTCGCCGATCGTTGCACCCGCATAAGGAGCGATGTACTGGATCGGTGCACCCTCAGATGCTGTCGCTGCGACAACAACGGTATATTCCATTGCACCTGCTGCCTGCAGGCTTGCTACCAGGTTGGCTACAGTAGACTGCTTCTGACCGATTGCGACATAGATACAGATTACGTCCTTGCCCTTCTGGTTAATGATGGTGTCCGTAGCAATGACAGTCTTACCTGTCTGACGGTCACCGATGATCAGCTCTCTCTGTCCTCTTCCGATCGGGATCATGGAGTCGATCGCCTTGATACCTGTCTGAAGCGGCTCATTGACGTGCTGACGTTCAATAATTCCCGGTGCTGTATGCTCGATGGGATCATACCGCTCAAACTTAATGTCTCCGCCTCCGTCGATAGGCTGTCCCAGGGCGTTGACAACACGACCCAGCATGCCCTCACCGACAGGTACGGATACAACTCTGCCTGTACGCTTTACCAGATCGCCCTCTTTGATTCCTACGTCGGAACCGAGCAGGACGATGGAGACACTGCTCTCCTCCAGATTCTGTGCCATTCCCATTGTGCCGTTCGAGAACTCCACAAGTTCGCCTGCCATGCACTTGTCAAGGCCGCTTGCTCTTGCGATACCGTCACCGACCAGGATTACCGTTCCGGTCTCGGACTGCTCGATGGATGCGGAATAGTGTTTAATCTGGCTTTTAATAATTTGACTGATTTCTTCAGGTTTAAGTGCCATCTTTATCCTCATTCCAGTTACGCCGTGCATGCTTTATCAAATAAAAACACATCCGGCTTTGTTATCTTTTTCAGACGACAGTATTCTTGATAATACTGCCGATTGCATGAAGTCTTTCGCTGGCAGTTCCGTCGTAGCGCTTGCCCTCCATATCCAGGCGAAGACCGCCGATGAGTGCCGGATTCTCGTAGACCGTGAGATCTACCTGTTTTCCGCTCATCTCCTCGAGCTTCTTCTTAAGCGCTGTCTTCTGGCTGTCAGACAGCGGCATGGCGGTTGTCACCGTCGCCTCCGCAATTCCGTGATCTGCATTGTATCTGCTCCGGAATTCCCGTGCACATCCCTTCAGCTCTCCCATGTATCCTTTTTCACACAGAAGCTTCAGAAAGTTCAGCAGATACGGCCAGATTTCCGCACCGAATGCCTCCTGCAGCAGTCCGTTTCTTACTTCTACCGTAAGAGACGGTTCTGTCAGCAGCCGCAGATAATCCGGATTTTCACGGAACAGTGTCAGAATCGTACCCAGCTCCTCCAGGACCCGGTCCGTCTGCTTCTCCTCCGCTGCCAGTTCATATAAACTGCCGCCGTATTTTGTGGCTGTTTCTGTCATCATGATGATGCTTCTCCTACATTCCGGATAAATTCATCGACAAGATCTTCGTGATCCTTCTCCGAAACCTCACGGCCGATGACCTTGGACGCAATGCCCATAGCCATGCTGCCGATTTCATCCTTGGCATCATTGATCGCACGCTTCTTCTGCTGTTCGATATCTCTCTCAGCCTGCTGTTTGATCGCTGCAGCTTCCGCCTGTGCGTCGCTGACGATCTGGTCGCTCTTTCTGGAAGCAGTAGTCTGAGCCTCTTTCACGATGCGGTCTGCTTCTTCATCCGCACTCTTGAGACTTGTTTCGTACTGTGCTTTCATGGAGAGCGCTTCCGTCCTGGCCTCCTCCGCTTCTTTCATCGGAGCATCCACCAGTCCCTGTCTCTTTGCCAGAATATTCATAACCGGCTTGTACAGGAACTTCTTGAATAACAGGACCTGAATAAACAGGTTGATCAGCTGAATCACGACCGTCTGCCAATCAATATTTACAAGTAAATAATGGCCTGTTTCCATTACAATCTCCTTTAAGTTAGTTCATTCGCACGCCTGAATCAGATCTGTCCAAGGAAGAGACCCGGTGCAACGAAGATCAGAAGAAGACCTGTAACGAAACCGTAAATACCGGTTGTCTCCGCAAGAGCGACACCGAGGATCAGGGTACTTCTGATCTCACCGGAAGCTTCCGGCTGACGAGCGATAGATTCTACTGCAGCAGCGGCAGCGTTACCTTCACCGATACCAGGGCCGATACCGGCAATAACGGAGAGACCGGCACCAATACCACAGCCGGCAAGTGCAATACCTTTTGCAAGAGTTGTGAAATCCATATCAAAATTCCTCCATTCAGATTGGTTTTCGCAGATCAGTTTGATCCGCAGATTCTTTTTGTTCCGGCATCAGCCGGTAAATGTTTTCATTTTCCCGAAGTTACACCGGGCATGTCAGCCTGATCACTCTGTCTCGGATGCCTGCTTGATAAAAATACAGGTCAGCGTGCAGAAGATAAACGGCTGGATCAGACCGCTGAACCAGTCAAAGTACAGCGATGTGACCGCAGGGAGACCGATTTCCAAAATCGGAATATGCGTGCCGAGCCAGGTTCCGATCACGGGGATCAGTCCCAGAAGTGCCTGACTTGCAACACCGAGTGCGCCGTAGATCAAAGCGGAAATAACCATTCCCGAGAGAATATTTCCGAAGTGACGGCACGCCATACTGACCGGCGTTGCGAGCTCACTGATAATGTTCAGCGGCAGCATCGGTGCGATCGGATCGAGATATCCTTTCAGATATCCGCCCATTCCGTTTGCCTTGATCTTGTGATATGTGATCATAATAAATACGACCACAGCCCAGCCGAGCTCTGTCGCGAGATCCGCTGTCGGGCTCCATACACCGCCCACAAGACTGATCAGATTGCTGATGATCGCCGTGCCGAACACAGCGCCCACGAACGGGATATAGGCATCAAATTCCGTTCCCATATTTCCGCGGACAAACTTGTTCAGTGCTTCCACGATCCATTCCGCAAGAGCCTGACGTCTGGAAATGTTCGTCACTTTCAGATTTCTTCCGAGAACAAAGCACAGAAGCGACAAAATCAGAAGTACGATCCATCCCATGATCATTGTCATAGTGATATGAATATCGCCGATCGGTGTTCCTTCAATGATCGTTACGTACCACGATCCATGAAGATCAATATCCATGTCTTATACCTCACCTTCCTTTCTCCGGGCTCTGCGTTTCCCGGTTATTTGAATACCGTAAATGGACAGTCTCGCAAAAAGCAGCGGGATCAGACCGCAGACAATCACAGAGGTCTGCATCTGTCCTGTCAGCATATAAGGGACCACAACTGTGATGATCACCCATAATCCCTGCACGCCGAGCCGCTTTCCGTAGCCCGCCATTACTCCGCTTTTTACCGCTCTTCCTCCGGCAAGCGCTTCATCCAGCGACTTCTGAAGGGAAACAGCCATCCACCAGAAACAGCCTACGACAACAGCTGTTCCTCCGATCGCTGCGAGCACCATTGTCACCCGGAAGTGTACGACTCCGGCGACACTCAAAAGGACGATCAGAAGGATCTCTATCACACAGAGAATACTGCTTCCTCTTGTGATTCCCTTTGCGAGATCTCTGACGTCTTTATCCAACTGCAAATAATCACCTCCACCCTTGAAGAAAGCCTTGAGGCACCGGACAGCTTATAAGTGCTTTGTCCAGGTCTCTCCTCTCTTCTGTCTCTGTGTTGACTTTCTGTGCCCCTTCATGACTACTTTTTTGTAAAAATTCCGAAAGGAAACAGCACCTGCTCCCAGTCCGAGGAACATCGCCGGGACATAGACCCATGCTCCGATCCCCAGCCGTGTATTCAACACCCATGCGGCCCCCATACAGAGAAGCACCGGCATGATCAGATTCAGTCCCAGCTGACCCACATAGGTCAGATCCGACAGTACTTTCTGAAGATCGTTCATGATTCCTCCCGGCTGCCAAAAACAGTCAAATTGCACTATGTTAAAAAATCAACATACGTGTAAACTATACCATAATTCCCCTGTTTCTATCAATATTTATCACGTAAGTCACAAAAAAATACTCAGGACCAATCAATTTTTTTGGTCAAACCACGGAATAATAGAGAAATCCATTTTTCTTCCGTCAGCAGGATGCACAAATGCAAGTCCTGCCTCGGCAAGCATCAGAGGCGCGTATCCCCTCCCCGATCCGGGGAGCCCGTACTTTCTGTCTCCTCTCACCGGCATCCCGGCATGCGCAAGCTGTACCCGGATCTGATGATGCCTTCCCGTAAGCAGCGTGATTTCCACCTCCTCCGGACCGATCTTCCGATAGGAGAGCTCCGAAAGTTTTCCGCCTTCGCTTACGACATGGGATCTGTTTGTTTTTGCGTCCTTCTGCAGCCGGTCCTTCAGGACTCCGCTCCCGGCAGGGATCGTGCCGTCCGTCACTGCGTGATAGATTTTTTCCATCTCTCCTTCTGCCAGCTGCCTCTCCAGAGCAGCTGCCGTCTTTTTCGTTTTTGCAAAGAGAACGATCCCCTCCACAGGCTGGTCCAGTCTGTGAATCACATGCACCCCGGGTTTCTTTCCCGGGTCTTTCTGCGCGAGGTAGTTTTTTACCCGGCTCTCAAGATCCTGCTCCGTCACCCTGCGGGTCTGCACGGCGATTCCCGCACGTTTATATACAACAAGAAGCTCCTTGTCCTCGAATAAGATCTCTTCCATAGTCCCCTCGTTTCTTCTTTTTTCGGACAGAGCCGCCTTCATGTATCCGCACACGAAAGCGACCGCCATATAATCATTTCTATTATACAGCGGCCGCTTAGTATTCTTCAGTATTCAATTGTCTTTTTACCTCATTTTTCTAATCTAATGATTCAGAATTATATATTTTATGAAAGGTCTTCATTCCCGACTCGTGTCTTCACTTAGAAATTTGATATCTTTATTATATAAATCGTGAAGGGAAATGCTGACGATACAAGAATCCTCCTGCTTTCTTCTCGTTCCTGCTTCACTTTTCTCTTTCAGTCATCCTTCTGAAGCTTTTTGTACTTTCCGAAACTGACTGTCACATCTGTAGCTTTCTTTACAGCTTTTTGATGTCGTCTTTCGGCTGCCTTGATTTCTCTTCGGTGCCTTTTGTTTCGTGATTTCGTAACTGCTGTCGGATAACTGTCTATGGCAGTGTACTCAATATGAGTGCCGGCTGATATACCCTTTCAATAAATGTTATCTGCATCCTCTTTTTCACGGATCAGAACTTTTCTGTAAAAAGATAAATAGAAAAGGGCTTTCTTGTCGGGAACTACCGGTCTCTGCCTCTCTCATATTGAGGAAAATTGTTGATCGGACTATCTGAAATTCCCATCGGACTTTCCCTCCTTTTTATTTTTGATTGAACATCCAATCACCCTTTTTCAATTACATCCGGTCAAAAATTCTTTATCACGGATCCTATCCTAAGGTCAATTCATTCATCTGTTGTAGGGTGATGTGTTCTTTGTTTTTGATGACTGTATCTTACCATCCGGATGCATTATTGTCAACTCTATTCTTTTATTTTTTATCATTATTCTTTTATTTTTGTTTTTAGCACTAAATTGTCAGATTTTATAGGAACAATTGGCACTTCATACACTCTTTCTGCCTGCATTAACGATCGAAATGACAATACCGGGCACACCTCTCTTTCCATGCAGAAGGGGAGCCTGTGAAAATCTTTTCAGATCCTCACAGGCTCCCCTTCTCTAACCGCAGTCATCAGTCTTTTGTCTCCGAATGGATCCGTTACTGACAAACGGTACCCCGCAGCTCCCGGCAGAGCGGAAAGCCTCAGGCCTTTTTACTGCGTTCAATGTTCGCGATAATAATTGATCAGGCAGCCGTCCTTAATGATGTCACGCTCGTCATCAGTCAGATCGCCGAGCTTCATCGTGAAGCCGAGAAGCATACCGTCCTTGATCGTAAATGCCAGCAGTTCTTCTCTCTTCTCTACCACGGATGCACGGATCTCCGGAATAAAGATGTAGTCTCCCAGAGTAAACGGAAGATCTCCCTCCGGGATCAGAAGCGGAAGCATACCCCAGTTGATCAGGTTGGAGCGGTACCGCTTTGTGGCATATTCATTGGCGATGTTCGCCCAGCCTCCGAGAACCTTCTGACAGGAGGCAGCCTGTTCACGTGCAGAGCCGTCGCCCGGCTTTACAGCGAAGATCGTGGAGCCGATTCCGGTGTTGCCGAATCCGGCATCCGGATAGGAATGTCTGATCTCAGCAAAGACAGCTGCCAGTTCCGGAAGAACCTCCTCCGGTGCCCCGCCTTCAATGCGGGCAGTCTCTGCCTTCTGAACTTCCTGTGCACGTCCGACGTATTCCGGATCCTTTCTGGAAAGCGCAAAGCTTGCCAGCTTAAGCGGATTGGAGCGATAGGAGGATGTCTCGCCGGAAGGAATCAGCTCATCTGTCGTGGTGACCGGATCGTGGATCTCGGAAACGACCTTCAGAAGCAGATTTTCCGGAAGGGCAGACATCTTCGGCCAGTCCTTGATATTCGGTCCGAGTACGAGCTCTGTATCGGGCGCTGCCTCTCCATGGCTGTCAAACACGCGGTTTTCATAGATCTTAGACTCAAAGAAATACTGCGGTCTGCTGTAATCTCCGTCAATTTCCGCCGCAGATGTCAGGCGGCCCTGATTTGCCGCAGTTGCGGCAATGGATCTTGCATCCATAAGCGCAACAGAGGAGATCTGTCCCTCCTGAACCTTGGAGCCCTCGCGGTTCGGGAAATTTCTTGTGGAGTGACGGATGGAAAATGCATTATTGGCAGGTGTATCGCCCGCTCCGAAGCACGGTCCGCAGAAAGCGGTCTTAATAACTGCTCCCGCCTCAATGAGATCGGAGAAGACACCGTTCTTTGTCAGAGCCTGGAAGATCGGCATTGATGCCGGATAGACACTGAGTGTAAATGCTCCGCTGCCGATGCTTCTTCCTCTTAAAATATCGGCCGCATCACAGATATTTTCATATCCGCCGCCTGCACATCCTGCGATCAGACCCTGATCCACCAGCAGTCTGCCGTCCTTGATCTTGCCCTGAAGATCCACGGCGACCTTATCACCGAAAGATACCCTTGCACGTTCCTCTGCTTCCGCAAGGATCTCGGCAGGATGATCATTGACCTCGTCGATCGTGTAAACACAGCTCGGATGATAGGGCATTGCGATCATCGGCTTGATCTCCGAGAGATCGATCTCGATCATGCCGTCATAGTAGGCAACCGGAGCCGGATTCAGACTCTTATAGTCGCCTGCACGGCCGTGCAGAGCAAGATACTCTTCTGTTTTGCTGTCCGTCTTCCAGATCGAGGACAGGCAGGTCGTCTCTGTGGTCATAACATCGATACCGATACGGTAATCCATGCTCAGGGCGGAAACGCCCGGTCCCACGAACTCCATGACCTTATTCTTTACATAGCCGTTCTTAAACACCGCACCGATGATTGCAAGAGCAATATCCTGCGGTCCTACGCCGTGCTGTACAGTGCCCTTCAGATAGACGCCGACAATACCCGGCATTTTGATATCATAGGTACGACTCAGAAGCTGCTTAACAAGCTCCGGTCCGCCCTCTCCCATAGCCATGGTTCCGAGTGCGCCGTAGCGGGTATGGCTGTCACTGCCGAGGATCATCTTCCCGCCGCCTGCCAGCATTTCACGGGCATACTGATGGATGACCGCCTGCATGGGAGGAACATAGGTTCCGCCGTACTTCTTTGCGGCAGTGAGGCCGAACATGTGGTCATCTTCATTGATCGTGCCGCCTACCGCACACAGGGAATTGTGGCAGTTCGTCAGCACATAGGGAATCGGAAACTTTTCCAGTCCCGATGCACGTGCCGTCTGGATAATACCGACGTAAGTAATATCGTGAGAGGTCAGCGCATCGAATTTGATCTGAAGATCCGACATATTCCCGGAGGTATTATGCTCCTTCAGAATTCCGTATGCGATCGTTCCCTGCTTTGCCTGCTCCATTCCCGTATCCTTCGGTGCATCCTGCGTAATCTCCACACCGTTGATCAGGTAAGCGCCTCCATTATAAAGGTTCATGGTTTTTCCTCCTTGTCTCGCAGATATCCGGCTACCATCATAGCCAGTCTCAGCACCATGGCATCATCAAATACCCGCAGATCCAGACCGGTCTGCGCATTCAATTTCTCGATTCGATAAACCAGTGTATTTCTGTGCAGAAACATTTTTCTGGCTGTCTCCGCAATGTTCAGATTCTTCTCGAAAAAAGTGCGGATCGTGAGAGTCGTTTCCTCGTCAAAGTCATTCGGATCCACATTTCCGAGACTCTCCTTCAGGAACAGTCTGCACTGCTCCTTCGGCAGCTGATAGAGCAGTCTCCCCACACCGAGTTCGGTATAGGAGATCACCTGACGCTCCGAATAGAAGATCCTGCCGATCTCCAGTGCCGTAACAGCCTCCTCATAGCTTTTTCGAAAATGCGATAACAGCGAGACCGCCTGTCCGTAGCCGACTCTCGTACGCACGAGTGCCTCCGTACTCAGCGTATCCGCAATGACTGCAGCCAGTTCTCTGCGTTCCTCCTCGGCAATTCCGGCCGGAACACCCCTCACCAGAACCAGCCGTCCCGGTCTGATCTGCTCCGTAAAATCATGCCTTCCGTCGGCAAACATGCTGTCCAGAACAGCTTCCGCCTCCTGAATATTCCCATCCACATCGATCACATAAATTATGCGATTCTCCTCATAGGGAATATGATGAATTCCGGCCATATGAACGATATCTGCCTCCTCCGGACTTCCCTCCAGAAGCTGCTTCACGAAATTCGTTCTGCTGTATCTGTCCTTCCATGCGGAGAGCAGACGGCCTGTTTTCTCCGCCGCCTCCCCGGGATCGGCATACTCCGTAACTGTCAGCGGAAGATCCGCAAGTCTCGAGAGCTCGGCAAGATTTTTCGCAAGTTTTTCCTCAGCGGTCATTCGTCTTCCCTTCTGTTTCGGCATCCTTCGATTTTGCTTCCCTTATTTTTGCATAAGATGCCTGTGTTTGCAAGCTTTGCAGATAGCCATCTTCAAAGGCCTGCGGATATTGGAATTTTTTTCTGGTCCCTCCGAAATCGAC
>JAUNAN010000030.1:17235-18950 GCA_030527595.1 Lachnospiraceae bacterium
TGTTCCTCCTTCTCATAGGGGATCAGACCGCGATTGACGTCGATGAGATATACCGCCTTCCATTCCAGCCCCTTTGCCGCATGCATAGTAGCGAGCGTTACGCCCGTATGATCCTGCTTCTTTCTTGTCTCCGACAGCTTCCTGCCGTAATCCTCCGCATAGTCAAACCACTCCCGTATCGTGGAAAACCGCAGAGACTCTCCCCTTAATTCCTCGATCTCCTCATGAAATTCCTTCGGATCCGTGTTCCGGTACTTCGCGTAATCAAAGAGATATTCGTCATAATGTATGCTTCGCCAGCCGATCAGACCGTCAAAAAGCTTCCCCGGCGGATCGGACCACTTAAGAGCGCCGGGACCGAGTGCATCCATCCAGTCCCCGATCCGGTCATTTGCCGCCTGATATTTCCAGTAGGCATCCTTCTTCAGATATTCGGCAGCGCGCAAAAGCCCCCTTGCGGAAAACCCCGCTCCCCGGAACTGTTCGGGACTCAGGTAGCGCTGAGGATGATTCAGCACCCGCAGCAGGTCCTCCTCTGTGCCGCCTGTGAGTGCAAGCATGGCATAGGCGCGCAGATCACCGAAGATCCATCCGTCATACATACTGCTGATCTTTTCCGTGGAATAAAAAGGGATCTCTGCTGCACTCAGCTCCATAGCCGGAAGCCGCACCTGATCATTGGTTCGAAACAGAACCGCCATATCCGAATAATGGATCCCCTCATTATGCTTCTCCTGAATGGATGTGACGAGTTCCTTCATTTCCTCGAGCCGTCCGCTGCTGTTCACGCAGCGCACAGCGGCTTCGTTCTGTTCCGGAGTGCGCACCGTCTTCAGCTGCTTCGGAAACCGGTCCGTATTATGGGCGATGAGCCGCCCCGCCGTCTCTGCAATGGGCGCAAGCGAGCGGTAATTTGTATCCATCGTCACGACCCTCGCATCCGGATAGTCCTGAGGGAAGGCACGCATGACAGACGGATCGGCACCGCGGAACCGGTAAATACTCTGATCGTCATCGCCCACCACGCAGAGATTTCCGTGCTCACCGGCAAGAAGATAGAGGATATCCCGCTGTACCGGATTGGTATCCTGATATTCGTCACACTGAATATAGCGGAAGATCCCCCGCCACTTGGAGAGGATCCGGGGATTGTACTCCAGCATGGATCGGCACGCAAAGAGCAGATCATCAAAATCGAGCTTCCCGCATGCCTCTTTGTACTCCGCATAGGCTGTGTAAAGATCGCGGAAGGCAGGATTGCTGCAGGAAACGGGCACATATCCGCTGATCGGAATCTCATGAGAGCGGAGCACACCGATCTCCGTCATGACCGCACGGGACAGCTCCCAGGGATCACCGACCCAGGAATACTGTTTCAGCCGGTCGACGAAAAACAGACGACTCTCCTTCGCGGTCAGCAGATCACCGTTTCCGCATTTTCTCTCTGCGCGAAGCAGGTTAAAGCAGAGGGAATGTATGGTCTGAAAGGTTATTCCGGGATTGCTGCCGTACAGGCTTTGATATTTATTCTGCATATCCCGGGCTGCAGCATTGGTAAAGGTCACCATCAGAATGCAGGACGGAGCGATTCCGCTCTCCAGCATCGCATGTATGCGGCGGATCAGGGTGGTTGTTTTCCCCGATCCGGGACAGCTGACAAGAAGAAGCGGTCCGTTGATCGTACGGATCGCTTCCTCCTGTGCTGCATTATTCAT
>JAUNAN010000031.1 GCA_030527595.1 Lachnospiraceae bacterium
GAAGATCCGCATGCTGCCATAGACATTGTCATTGCACCTGCCAGTAACAGGGCTGCTGCTTTTTTCATTTTCATAATAAATTCCTCCTTTATAAAAGCCCTCCGACTGAGCGAGTCTCAGCCGACTTTCTAATAGTAACATTTCACAGTGCTAAATTCAATCCCATCTCAGAGTACTACGCAATCCAAAAAGAAAGATTTTGCAGGCATGAATCCCGGTTGAAAACCAGAAATCCATGAAACCTACTTCTCCATTGTTACGGGAATATGATATAATCAGAAATTGTCTCACGCATAATCAATCAGATCGGAGCATTACAATGTCGGACAGTCTTACTTTATATAAACTGATTATTCTTTATATGCTGCGGAAAGTCTCTTTTCCTCTCTCTAATTCACAGATCACGGAATTCATTGTCGGTAAAACCTATACCGATTACTTTCACGTGCAGGAGGCGATCAATGATCTCCTGGATGCCGGACTGATCACCTGTGAGAAGATCCGGAATATTTCCCGATATACCGAAACCATGGACGGCGAGCGCACTCTGGAGTATTTTTCCAATGAGATCTCCTACGCCATCAAAAAAGATATCGACACCTACCTCAGCGAGAATGCGTTTGAGCTGAGAAATGAATCCTGTACGATTGCCGATTATACCGTCACCGAGGATATGGGTTATGCCGTTCGCTGCAGGGTGCAGGAAGGCAAAGAGAATATCATTGATCTCACGATCAACGTCACCTCCGAAGAGGAAGCAGAGCGTGTCTGCTCACGGTGGCCGGAAAAGTCACAGGAGATCTATATGGATATCATGACGAAGCTGCTGTAATTCCTCAGAACTTTCCCTTAATTCTGAGAAAGCGCTCCCGGATCCCGATCTCATCTCCGAGCTCACCGGGTTCGTAGAACTTTTCATTTCTGATCTCATCCGGCAGATACTGCTGATCCACCCAGTGGTTCGGATAATCATGCGCATAGCGGTAACCGATACCGTGGCCGAGATGTTCATGTCCGCCATAGTGTGCATCCTGCAGATGAACCGGAACTGTTGTCTTCACGGATCTCACCGAGTCGGAAGCTGCAAAAATGGCATTGACCACGGAATTGCTCTTCGGAGCAGTGGCAACCCGTATTGCAGCATGTGCCAGAATGATCTGTGCCTCCGGCATTCCGATGCGCTCCACCGCCTGAGCGGCTGCCACTGCGACAACAAGCGCCTCTGAATCCGCACATCCCACATCTTCTGAAGCACAGATCATAATACGCCGCGCAATAAACCGGATATCTTCTCCGGCGGCAAGCATTTTTGCCAGATAATAAACCGCAGCGTCCGGATCCGATCCTCTCATACTCTTGATAAAGGCTGAGATCGTATCATAATGCTGATCTCCGTCCCGATCATAGCGAATCGCTCTTTTCTGAATACAATCCTCTGCCGTCTCCAACGTAATATGCACGCTGCCGTCAGGCTGCGGATCGGTCGTCATCGCCGCCAGCTCGATCGCATTCAGCGCACATCTGGCATCTCCGCCGGCAACATCCGCGAGAAAAGCCACGGCATCCCGGTCCACGCTGAGATGATAGCTTCCCAGCCCCCTGTCGGAATCGGAAACAGCTCTCCAAAGAAGCGCTTCGATCTCCTCCTTTGTCAGCGGCTTCAGTTCAAAAACCGTAGATCTGGAGAGAAGAGCCGAATTCACTTCAAAATATGGATTTTCGGTCGTCGCACCGATCAGAACCACGGTGCCGTCCTCCACAAAGGGAAGCAGATAATCCTGCTGTGCTTTGTTGAAGCGGTGAATCTCATCGATAAACAGGATCGTTTTCTTTCCGAACCCGCCCATCTGCTGCTTTGCAGCGGAGATCGCCTCCTCCATATCCTTTTTCCCTGAAGTAGTGGCATTCATCTGGATAAAATTCGCTTTTGTCGTATTCGCGATCACCTTTGCAAGCGTCGTCTTTCCGGTGCCCGGAGGTCCGTAGAAAATAACAGAGGACAGCTTATCCGCCCGAATTGCGCGATAGAGCAGCTTGTCCTTTCCGATAATGTGCTGCTGTCCCACTACCTCATCCAGTGTCCGCGGGCGCAGTCTGGATGCGAGCGGCGACTCCGTATCCTTTTTTTTCTGTGCCATATAGTCAAATAAATCCACGGCAGACTTCTCCCTGTTCTTTTGTTGCTCGCTTTGTTTTCATTTTCCCGCAGTCCACAGACTGCTTTGCGGGATACTTAGATCCCGGTACGAACAGAAGACCCCCGGAAGTTTCCTCCCGAGGGTCATTTCAGTCAATTTATATTAGGCAAGCTTGCTCTTTGCAAGTTCTGCAAGAGTAGCAAAGCCTTCCGGATCATTGACAGCCAGATCAGCAAGGATCTTGCGGTTGATGTCAATGTTAGCAAGCTTCAGGCCGTGAATCATGTTGCTGTAGTTCAGACCGTTCATTCTTGCTGCAGCGTTGATACGAGCGATCCACAGCTTGCGGAAATCTCTCTTTCTCTGCTTGCGGCCTGCATACTGGCTGGCAAGTGCGCGCATAACAGACTGCTTAGCAATTCTGTACTGCTTAGATCTCGCACCGTAATAACCCTTTGCAAGCTTTAATACGCGATTATGTCTCTTCTTGGCATTTAAGCCACCTTTAATTCTTGCCATTTCTTATTTCCTCCCAATGATCAGCCGTACGGTAAAATCTTCTTCATTACCTTTGCGTTTGTAGCGTCAGTAATCGTAGCCTTTCTCAGATTTCTCTTAGTCTTCTGAGACTTCTTGGTAAGAATATGGCTCTTATAAGCTTTCATTCTCTTAAGTTTTCCGCTTCCGGTTGTGTGAAAGCGCTTTGCAGCAGCTCTTTTTGTTTTCATCTTCGGCATAGTTGTGAATCTCCTCTCTGTTTATTTTTTCTCTGTCAGGAACATGGTCATAAATCTGCCTTCCATCTTCGGCTGCTTTTCCACAGTCGCGATGTCGGAAAGCTGATCCGCAAATGCCTGCATCATAGGACGGGACTCATTGGTGTGAGCCATCTCACGTCCGCGGAAACGAATGCTGACCTTTACTTTGTTTCCCTTTGACAGGAACTTTCTTGCGGCAGCGATCTTCGTGTTCAGGTCGTTCGTATCGATATTCGGTGACATACGGACTTCTTTGATCTCGACGATCTTCTGCTTTTTGCGGGACTCTTTTTCTTTTCTGGCCTGCTCATAGCGGTACTTTCCGTAGTCTATGATCTTGCAGACCGGCGGCTTAGCCTTCGGCGCGATTTTCACCAGATCAAGTCCGGCCTCATCAGCCATAGCCTGAGCCTCACGGGCAGACATAATGCCCAGCTGTTCACCGTTTTCTCCGACCAGACGAATCTCTCGATCACGGATCTGCTCGTTAATCATTAAATCGATAATCTTTCAACCCTCCCAGACATTTGAGAAATTTGAACCGAATGTTCCTGTGTCCATAAGGCTCTCCGATCGTTCCCGATCATGCGGATGAAAATGAACTCACCGCACAAAAAAGAGGACGATCACAGAGACCATCCTCAACATACTTCGCACGCAAATGAAAAGCTGCTCGATATGAACGCCTGGTCACAAGTTGCATGCCAGGGTGAGAGTGGACACTCTGCTTGAATTATCAGCTTAATCAGTCTAACACAGCTCTCCGGCTGTGTCAAGACGTTCTATTATTTATTTCTTCCGCAGCACTGCTTGTACTTCTTGCCGGATCCGCAGGGGCAGGGATCATTTCTGCCGATCTTCTTCGGCTTTACGATCGTGCCGGACTTCTTCTGCTCCAGATACAGCTCACGCTGCTCATCCTTGCTGAAGATCGCATCCCATTCCGGAAGTTCATACAGCCATTCAGCCTTTGCATCTACCATGTTTTTGTACAGCAGAGCCTTATCAAAACCAAGATTGACATTGGTATCCTCTGTCATGGTCTCGATCGGATTCTTTTCCTTTAAGCTGTCATTGATACCGTCAAGGAATCCTGTCATTACTTCAACGGATACCTTGTACTTCTCTGCAAGCTCCTTAACGGTGCCTGTCACCGCGTTCTCCGGCTCAGCCAGAAGCTGCTTGTAGATATTCTGCTCAATTACAAAGTAATCGGACCAGAATTTCTGAAGCAGTTTCTTATCTGCATTCTGATTATAGGCTTTTGTTCTCCACTGACCCAGAAGGGAATTCGGATCTACATTTAATTCATTTTCCAGCAGTGCTGCTGCATTGTTATCTGCCATGCTTGTTTTCTCCCAGTTAATTATGATTCAGATTCCGGCGAAGTCCTGCATCGCTTCGCTGTCATACTGAGTTAATATACCACACGGTGGCTGATCTGTAAAGAATCGCCCTGTACAGACAGTCTCTTTCCCTCTCAAAAGGTGTGCCCGTGCTTTTCACCTCCTTCTGCAGGAGAGTGGAAAAATCATCCGATTTCGGGTATACTGTCTGTATTTCAAGGAGGAGCGGAAGACTTTCTCAGCGCCTCTCCGCTCTCACTGTATCTTTTATCAAACAAATAAAAAAACAAGGAGTCTTTTTCTTATGAAAAACATAAAGCGCATCCTGGCCCTGGCTGCCGTGGTTCTGCTCGCCGGCATGTATGTCTGCACAATGATCTTTGCATTCATGGACAACCGGGCTGCACAGACACTCTTTCGTGCTTCTCTTGCCTGCACTGTCATCCTGCCGGTTCTGCTCTATGCATTTCTTCTCATTGCCCGCGTTCTGCGCCCCTCCAAGTCACCGGTCGTGGATTCGATTATTTTTGACATGGGCGGCGTGCTGCTGAATGCCCCGTGGGAAGAGGCGGCAAAGCAGATGCACTTTTCCGCAGAGGATGCTGCTCTCATCGGATCGATCGTCACCTCCAAGGTCTGGCCGGAGCTCGACCGCAATGTCCTTCCGAGGGATGAGGTCATCAAACAGCTCGCTGCCATGGCTCCGGGACATGAGGAACAGGTCTCCTACTTTGTTGATCACATCCCCGAGTGGATCACCCCCTTCCCTTACAGCGCCTCCTGGCTGACAGAGCTGAAGACAAAGGGCTATAAGCTGTACCTTCTCTCCAACATGCCGGAAGACTTTTATGATCAGATGAAGGCAGGCGGTGCCCTTGATTTTGAGGATATTTTTGACGGAACGATCTGGTCCTATCGTGTCAGACAGATCAAACCGAACCGCGATATCTTTGAGACTCTGATCTCGACCTTTTCCCTGACTCCGGAGCGCTCGGTCTTTCTTGACGATAATGCGGCCAATACCGCTGCCGCCCGTGAGATCGGAATAAATACGATCACCTTCACGGGATACGAGGATGCAAGAGAAAAGCTTGCGGCATTGGGCGTAAAATAACAAATTCTTATATTTCCCGCATACATTTTTATTTCCCGTGTACGCAAAAACCGCAGGAACGGCTTTTACAAGTCTTCCTGCGGTTTTTATATTTACTTTCAAAATAAAATCATCTGAAAATGATATCTTCTCTGCTCGGTCCGTTCGATACCATCTTTACCGGAATGCCAAGCTCGGCTTCAATGAACTCGATATATTTTCTGCAGTTTTCCGGAAGCTCCTCATACTTGCGGATTCCGGTAATATCACACTTCCAGCCGGGCAGTACTGTCCAGACAGGCTTTGCCTTCTGAAGATCTACTGTTGCCGGGAAATCCTTTGTGACCTTGCCGTCGATCTCATATCCGGTGCAAACCGGGATCTCATCAAGGTAACCCAGAACATCCAGAACCGTGACCACTGCCTCTGTCGCTCCCTGCAGACGGCATCCGTAGCGTGAAGCTACCGCATCGTACCAGCCGACTCTTCTCGGGCGACCTGTGGTTGCTCCGAATTCACCGCCGTCACCGCCGCGGTTTCTCAGCTCATCAGCCTCATCGCCGAAGATCTCGGAGACAAATTCACCTGCGCCGACCGCACTGGAATATGCCTTCGTTACAGCAACGATCCTCTTGATCTCATAGGGAGGAACACCTGCGCCGACCGCACCGTAGCCTGCCAGTGTAGAGCTGGAGGTAACCATCGGATAAATACCGTGATCCGGATCCTTCATGGTGCCCAGCTGACCCTCAAGAAGCGCTGTTTTTCCATTTGCGAGCGCATCCATCAGGAAGGCAGTCGTGTTGCAGATATACGGAGCAAGCATCTCCTTGTACTCCTCGAGCTCCTTCATGATGTCATCTGTCTTCAGCTCCGGCTGGTTGTACAGATACTTGAGCATGATATTCTTCTTTACCAGGATTCCTTCTACCTTTTCACGCAGGGCGTCCATATCCTGAAGCTCACTGACCTGAATACCGATCTTCGCATACTTATCGGAGTAGAACGGTGCAATACCGGACTTCGTGGAACCGAAGGATTTTCCGGCAAGACGAGCCTCCTCAAGAGAATCAAATAAAACATGATAGGACATTACGATCTGCGCACGGTCAGAGATACGGAGATCCGGCATCGGAACCCCTTTGGATATAATTTCGTTCAGCTCCGCAATTACCTTCGGAACACTCAGTGCCACACCGTTGCCGATAATATTCGTGACATTCTTTGAGAAAACGCCTGACGGCAGGGTATGAAGTGCAAATTTACCGTACTCATTCTTAATCGTGTGACCTGCATTTGCGCCGCCCTGAAAACGAATGACAATATCCGCTTCCTGCGCAAGCATATCCGTGATCTTGCCCTTTCCTTCATCGCCCCAGTTTGCACCTACGACAGCTGTTACCATATTTCCACCTCCAGGAAAATTATGTCCTCTCGGACATCTTTCGTATCCGGACCGTTCCCGGACCTGTTTTATCTGCGTTCCTCTTTATACGTTGATCTCTGCCTTCCAGCCGAGAACGTCCTTATTAGCCTCAAGTACAGGACCTACCACATCACGCAGATAGTTCTCTACCTGCTGCGGTGCACGTCCCACATATTTGGACGGATCCATAGACTTTTCGAGATCCTCAAGAGACAGACGGAAGGTCGGATCTGCGGCAATCAGCTCCAGCAGATTGTTGTCCTTTCCCTCTTCCTTGACTGTGCGTCCCGCCTGCATGGAAAGGGTGCGGATCCTCTCGTGAAGTTCCTGACGGTCTCCGCCCGCCTTCACTGCATCCATCATGATATTCTCGGTTGCCATGAACGGCAGCTCTGCCAGCATATGCTTGCGGATGACCTTCGGATAGACGACCAGACCGTCTACGACATTGGCAACAAGATCCAGAATACCGTCTGTGGCAAGGAAGCCCTCCGGAACGGAAAGTCTCTTGTTTGCGGAGTCATCCAGCGTTCTCTCAAACCACTGGACAGAGGATGTGATCGCGGGATTCAGCGCATCTGCGATCACATAGCGTGAAAGAGAAGCGATTCTCTCGGAGCGCATCGGATTGCGCTTATATGCCATAGCGGAAGAACCGATCTGGCTCTTTTCAAACGGCTCCTCAATTTCCTTCATGTGCTGAAGGAGACGGATATCATTCGAAAACTTTGTTGCGCTTGCGGCAATGCCTGCAAGAATGTTCAGAACTCTGGTATCTACTTTTCTGGAATAAGTCTGTCCGGAAACCGGCACGCATGCCGCAAAGCCCATCTTCTCCGCGATCATCGGATCGAGCTTATCACACTTGTCGTGATCGCCGTTGAAGAGTTCCAGGAAGGAAGCCTGAGAACCGGTCGTTCCCTTGGAGCCAAGGAGCTTCAGAGATCCGCGCACATAATCCAGATCCTCAAGATCCATCATAAATTCATTGATCCAGAGAGCTGCACGCTTGCCTACTGTCGTCGGCTGTGCGGGCTGATAGTGTGTAAATGCAAGTGTCGGCAGATCCTTGTTTGCATCCGCAAACTTTGCGAGCTCGGAAATGACATTCAGAAGCTTTCTGCGAATGATATCCAGAGCATCACGCATCAGGATCACATCGGTATTATCGCCGACATAGCAGCTGGTTGCGCCGAGATGAATGATTCCCTTTGCATTCGGGCACTGAAGACCGTACGCATAGACATGAGACATAACATCATGTCTTACTTCCTTCTCTCTGCGCTTCGCATCTTCATAATTGATATTGTCGGCATTTGCCTTCAGCTCGGCAATCTGCTCATCTGTAATCGGCAGACCGAGTTCCTGTTCTGTCTCGGCAAGTGCGATCCAGAGCTTTCTCCAGGTACGGAATTTTTTATCCGGAGAAAAGACCTCCTGCATCTCCTTGCTTGCATATCGCTCTGAAAGCGGGCTCACATACTTATCGTTCATCAATCTTCCTCCGGTAATTGACAGCCTTTCGGGCTGAAAGATAGTTATTGACTGGTTTTGTCATGCAGCGCTTCCGGCGTGATCTCTTTCTTGTGCACGCTGCAGAAGCTTCTGCGTGTTCATCATACACTATTCCGATTTTTGTGTAAATCCCCGTGACCGGGTATCTCTACAATCTGCGGTTCATAGACGAATACACGACCGCCTATGGTTCCGATCGTCTTCCCTTCCTCCCGCCGGATCGTAGCATGTATTTCATCTCCCCCCGGCATAATAAAGGTGCGGGAAAATCTGCCGTTTCCTTTGTCCAGAGTAAGATACCACTGCGTCGCAAGGCACCCCTCCGCTGTTGCAGAAGGAAAAATCCTGCGTCCGGAGCTGCTTCCGCATACGACCGGTGTCATATGATCATCCTTCAGAAAGAGGATCTCCATGATCGCAAAGGAATCTCCCCACTTCTCCACCGCATCATGGATCAGTGCCTCGTCAACATCCATGTTTTCCGCGAGCATAATCACCTTATTCCGTCCGGGTATCAGCGGAAAGCTCTCGAAGCCGAGATTTCCGGATCTCAGATGGTCGGGGACAGGCATGTCGATCTCCGCAGTTCCCTTTGACCGATCCGCACGAACCTCTAATAGACCGTTGATGCCGCTCATTTCCAGATGACATTTCTGCAGATTGCGATCACGGCAGATCATATATCCGTACGCGCGTGCAGCGTTCCCGCTGAAGCGGTTTCTCATCATCTCAAGACGACCGTCACTGCCGTGAAGCGGTTCTGCCTCAAATGCAACCTGCTCCGCACGCAGATAGGAAAGATTCATGAGACAGCTGGATGCATGCTCCCGCTCCGCCTTGAGAAGAGGAGTCTTCACCAGCACCGTTCGGTTTCCGGAAGGATCGATCATCTGTATCTCTAATTTCTGACCCATCCCTTACTCCCTGGAATAGCTGGAGAGGAACTGACGGGTACGTTCCTTCTGCGGGTGATCGATCACCTCTCTCGCGGGTCCCTGCTCCAGAATGATGCCGTCGTCCATAAAAATAACGCGGTCCGCAACGTCCCTTGCAAACATCATCTCATGCGTGACGATGATCATGGTCGTTTTGTTATTTGCCAGCTCACGGATTACCTTCAGCACCTCGCCGGTCAATTCCGGATCCAGAGCGGAGGTAGGTTCATCAAAACACAGAATATCCGGATGAAGCGCAAGTGCTCTTGCGATCGCGACTCTCTGCTGCTGTCCGCCCGAAAGCTGATGCGGATAATTATTCATACGATTGGTGAGTCCCATCTGGTCGAGAAGCGCCTCTGCCGTTGCGCGGATTTCACCGCTGTCTGCCCCGCCCTTTTCCTTCGCAGCAAGGGTGGGCGCAAGCATGATGTTTTCCAGTGCGGTATACTGGGGAAACAGATGGAAAGACTGAAATACCATTCCGAAGTGAGTCCGTTTTTTGCGGATCTCCTCTTCCGAGCGGGTAGTTTTGTCATTTGCATCAAAGAGGATCTCCCCGTTTACCCGGATGCTTCCTCTGTCCGGGGTCTCAAGAAAATTCAGACAGCGAAGCAGAGTTGTCTTTCCGCTGCCGGAAGAACCGATGATCGAGATTGCCTCTCCTGCGTTCATGGAAAAATCAATTCCCTTCAGAATCTCGTTTTTCCCAAAATTCTTATGTATATCCTTTACCTCAAGAAGCGGTGTGCCCGTCTGAATGTGATCGGGACTCTTCTTATCCAGGCTCGCCATATGATCTCCTTTCCAAATCTCACAGACTTCGTTTCTTCTATTATCGGAAATAATCGAGCTTCTTTTCCAGCCAGTGGAAGAAAACTGTCAGGACACCGCTGAATATCAGATAAAATGCACCTGTATAGAACAGCGGCCAGATAATACCTGCCGACTTGATGAAAGCCTGGCCGTTCCAGATAATCTCATATACGGCAATCACGCGGGCAAGGGATGTATCCTTAACCAGAGTAATGATCTCGTTTGACATCGGCGGAATGATCCGCTTGATTACCTGAAGCAGGATGATCTTCCGGAAGATCTGTCCTTTGGTCATACCCAGAACCTGACCTGCCTCATACTGTCCGACAGGAATAGACTGAATGCCTCCGCGGTAGATCTCGGAAAAATAGCAGGCATAATTCAGGGAAAATGCGGTGAGGGCAGCAAGAAATCTTCCGTTGTCTCCGCCTCCCCAGATCGGGTTCCCCAGAAGGATTCCCGGTCCGTAATAAATGATCAGGAGCTGCAGCAGAAGCGGTGTTCCTCTGATGATCCAGATCAGAAATTTCACAGCGTATTTGAGCGGTTTCACTCTGGACATGGAGCCGAAGCTCAATACCAGTCCCAGAGGCAGAGCCACTACCAGTGTAAATGCAAATAATTTTAAAGTAGAAAGAAAACCGGAAAGAAGGGAGAGCGTAACTTCCAGAAACATCTTATCCTCCAAGCATCTTGCAATGATTTACGCAGGATCCCTGCGCATAATGCGTATGAACCCTGCGTATCTGTGATCTTATGTACGTTTTGGATTACTGAGCAATAACAGTAGCCTGAAGACCGTAAGTCTCAGCGATCGCTGCTGTTGTTCCGTCATCATAGAACTTCTTCAGCTCATCGTTGATATAGCTTGCCAGATCAGAGCCCTGACGGCAGCCGATTCCGTACTGCTCTGTTGTCAGTTCCAGAGTATGTGTCAGGTCAGCGTAGCTTGTACCCTCGCCTGTCATGGCACTTGCCATAAGAAGGTCGATGATTGCAGCCTGAGATGTGCCTGCATTCACTTCCATAAGAGTATCTGCCTGAGATGTCAGAGAAGTGTAGTTCAGACCCAGTTCCTCTGCAGCAGCCTCTCCTGCGGATCCTGCCTCAACGGCAAAAGTGAGATCCTTCAGGCTGTCCGTATCTGCATACTGATCTGCGATATCAGCCGGAAGAACTACGACCTGTGCGTTATTGCAGTAAGCATTGGTGCAGTCCATGGAGCTTGTGACCTCATCTGTCAGAGTCATTCCGTTCCATACACAGTCAATAGACTTATTATTCAGTTCCAGGATCTTATTGTCCCAGTCGATCTCAACAAATTCAACCGCAACACCGAGATCCTCTGCAACCTTTGCAGCCAGATCAGCGTCAAAGCCGATCCAGTTTCCGCTCTCGTCCTTGTAATCCATAGGCTCGAAATCCGTGATGCCGACAACCAGAGTTCCCTTATCCTGAATATAGGCAACATCGGAATCAGCTGCGGGAGCTGCGGATTCAGCTGCAGAAGCAGACTCAGCTGTAGAAGCTGCAGACTCAGCTGCAGATGCAGCTGTAGAAGCTGTGGATGCAGATGATGAGCCGCATGCTGCAAGAGATGCAGCTGTAAGAGCTGCAATTGCAAGACTCATGACTTTCTTTTTCATAATAATTCTCTCCTTTTCCTTTCATCGCTCTACCATGATAAAGCGGTAACATCATATCATACCCGCTGCTAAACGGTCAAGAGTCTGTAGCGTTATGATATTTGACAGTCAGAAGATCCACATAGGTATCCGGATCCTGCGGAAGCTCTGTGACGAGAGCATCCGCTCCGTCCAGCCGCTTCTGCAGCTGTTCCTGTTCTTCCCTGCTCACTCCTGATTTTTGCAGCATTTCCAGATATCGCTCCTTCGGTTTTGCGATTCCGTATGCGAGAAGGAGAGTTTCTTTATTTTCTTCCGATTCAAGCAGATCAAGCGCCTTTTGAAATGCATTCACAGCCTCATCATAGTCCAGCATCTTCATGGCCGCGACTCCGATATTGTGCCATACCCTTGATTCGAAGGCCCGCCGCTTTTCCTCAAATACCTCCTGAGGCTCCTCCTGCTCCGCGGGATCCAGAAGCTCAGCCATATCCAGTGCCTGACGGTAAATGCGCTCCGCCGCAATTACCTTTCCGTAATGCACAAGGGCATCACCCTTCTTCTTCATGCGCACCCACACCGGATCATGCAGAAGCTGGTCCAGCTCCTGACGGTATGCCTTCATCTCGGCCGGATTCAGATACCCGGTCTCTTCGAACACAGGGGTCAGAAAGCCTGCCAGAGATTTATTGTCAAGGAAGGCCTTCTCCATTGCCATCGCCGTGTTCTTCATGCCCAGCTCTGAGGCGATCCATCTGGTGAGCCCGGAGCCAACAAAGGTGGCATCCAAAAGTGCCGTGTTATGATACATGTAGTAGCAGAGCTCTTCAATGGTATATACATTGGTAGAGATATTTTCTATAAAATAGGGATTCTTTGCAGCAGGAATCCTACACAGGCGGTAGCCGCTCATATGAGTTCCTCCAGTGAAATCATTTTCGTCCATTTTTTATGGGTCGCGGGGAAAAATTCTCCGAATCCCAGATCCTCTGCTGTCAGCTCGCAGGTGTCGGCTGATCTGCAGACCGCCGACAAATGAAGACGCGTGGCAAGATTCGGTCTCTCCGGAAGTCCCTCGAGGGGCATGGATTCTTCTACCCGGACCCTTCCGTTCATGGAAACAAGCGTCACATCAATGGAATTTTTGTTATCCAGTATCAGCTCGCATTCCGATTCATTCTCGTACCAGCTGCGTCCCGCCTCGATCAGAGAAACATCCGCACGGGTTCCGAAGTGTATGACATTCATATCTATTCCGGTTCTGACGGTATCCGCCCCGAGATAGACATGTCCCTTCAGGGAGTGTGTCTCTGTGTGCTCGAGAGACGTATAGCAGGCGCCCTTGCAGAAGAGACGCTCCTCATAAAATACGCGTCTTCCGTTTCTTGCAAGAAAACCGACCGTCTGCTTCGCCCAGGTCTGATCGAAGCCCTCACCGGTAATAAAGACACCGGTAAACACTTCCCCCTCCATGTGTGAGGAAAGATACTCCAGAAGCATCAGGTCCCTCACAGCCGGATCCTCCGGCAGTGTCACCGCAGCCGTGCGCGTGATAGACGCGCCGGCAGGCTGGATCTTCCTGTTTTCGCGCATGATAAAGAATGTCACCTCATCTCCGCGGAAAACAAGCAGGCCCGTGTTTCTGCTCCAGATCGACTGTCTCTGGCTCATGCAGAAATAATAATAGCTCTCCAGTGAATTCTGCAGAAAATATCTGTTTTTCCGGAATCCCAGTACACTCATGGCCTTTTTCAGATTCTGGACTCTGTTGGGAGTCAGCTCCTCCATGGTTACGGTAATTCCCGAGATGCTGTGTACGGGATTCGGTACTCCGAGCAGCGCCAGAGAGGTTCGGATCAAAATCGCCAGCAGCTGCCAGGGCGCCGCTTCCTTTCCGTCAATGAGGACCGCCTCATCTCCGTCAATCCTGTCATAGATATCACGGATAAGGATACCGTCTCCGCGGTTTCCGAAAAATTCCGCCTCCAGACCGAAGTGCCAGACATCCTTTGTTTTCATTTTGCACAGTACGGACGGGAACGTGAACAGTCCCGTTCCTGTCTTTGTGGGAACGGAGACCGGTTCTCCCGCCTGACGATCGAAATAGCTGATGCTGCAGCTTTCTCTCCCCAGTTCAAATCCGACTTGTATATTCCGTACTTCGTTCACGGCTCATCCTCCAGCGAAAAGAGTGCTTCCGTGCGCTTGACAGCACGCAGATATTCCCGAAGCTTCTCCCGAAGCTCCTGCTCATCACCCTTCTCTTTTGCCCAAAGCATCTGATTGATCATCTGATAACTGTTTCTGCCCTTCATATCGATAAAGCGTGTCTTCGTTGTCCGCTCCTCCGTCACGGTCTCCTGACCGTTGTGCGTGACAGAGATACGGTAGGTCAGTTCCTCTCCGTAAAGCAGAACGAATTCTTTTACAAAGACGCCTCTGTATTTTCTCTGCATAGGCTCTCTGCGCCACTTCTGATCCGGATCGGAGCTGAGCAGGTACCGCAGTGTCACTTTATCCTCGACACAGGCACTCTGTTCGATAAATACCTTATCCTCCAGCTGGTATCTGCGCAGGAAGCTCTTTGGCAGATCCTGGAAATAGCGGAATCTGAGACCCTTCGCCGCAAATTCTTCGAGGAGAGATTCCACACGGAATTCCTCTTCCTGACTGAGTGACTCCTTCTGGGAGTAATAGAGCAGAAGTGCCAGGCGCAGAACGAGATCCAGGTGCGCCTGATTTGCATAAAATTCCGCAATAATGCCGGCGATTCCCCGATCTACCTTTTCTCCCGTCATGAAGTACCAGATGGAAGCAAAGGTCAGATACGCATATACGGTCTTTCTGCTTCCGCCTGACCGGAAATACTCCCGGAACAGCTTCGGTCCTTCGGGAATGAAGGTATGGGTAAACATTGCCTGAAGCAGGATCCTCTCATCGATCAAAAACGTTTCCGTTCCGAAAGCCGCTGCCTTCTCCCGCACCTCAAGCATATCGCCGAGACTGCCGCTGAAGAAACGCACGAGATATTCCATGATCTGATCATCATATTTCCCCAGACGGAATACATGCAGGGCAAGGTAGAGAACATCCTCTTCCTCGACGGTCTGATACTGTTCCGTAATGCGGCTGGCAAGACGGATCAGCGCCTTCTGATCCACATTTTCCATACCGAATCTTCTCACCAGACGGAAGGCAGCCGCATACTTCCCTCTCTCCACGAGAAGCTCTGTAATATTCGCCTGAGCTTCCTGAGGGAACACCGAGATGTCCATCTCCGAGAGGAAGTTATCCAGTGTATCCGCACCGGCATTTTCCGCATAGTAAGCAAGCAGATTTCTTCCTACCTTGCGATGGAACTCCTCAGAAAAGGCATCTGAGACAGCTGCATTTCGATATGCCTCCAGATTTGTGATTCCGATCTCCTCCTCTTGTCTGCACACATAGAGCAGGAAGCCGGGTGTATCCACTGCGAAGGACTCACATACGCCCAGGTACTGCTTACGATCCATCAGCGGCTCAAGCGTATATTCCACCGGAGAGAGGAAACGGTTCCCCTCCTGATCCTCAAACAGGATCACGGCGTCTTCCGTATATCTCCTGATATAGGCCTCTCCCCTGCGGACAGAGTATACCTCTTCCTCACGCAGTTCTCCGTGATGCACGATGATCCTGCGTACATCCTCCCGATCGCAGAACACCCTGACGGTAAAAGCGGCATCGGAAAGTGCCTCGGCCATTGCCGTATCCTTCACCTGGCGGATCATTGCCTGATAAATAACTGCATATTCACGCCCGATCCGCTTCGAAGCGAGTGCCTTTCTGGCAAATCCCTCCATATCCTCCCGATATGCATCGAACGTTGCCGGATCCTGACAGCGATTGCGGATAATATTGGCATAGATCACCGCTCTCCGATCATCCGAAATCGTATCATTCCAGACAAAATATTTGCGGATCGCCGCCGGCAGCCTCTGTTCAAAATGCTTGGGCATTGCCTCTACATAGGCCTCATAAAGCCGCGTGATACGCAGATTTTTCTCCACTGCCTCCTCATACCAGGGGAAGCTGATCTCATTTCTGACTGTGCCCTTGATCGCCATCCTGCAGAGTGCCTCCAGGACGGAATCCAGAGGATACATCTCATAGCTCCCCTTAAGGATCCGCAGCATCGGCACGGAAAAATGCTTTTCATTATCGGAAAGATACGCGGTCCGCACTGCAAGTGCTTCGGTCATTTCCCCGTGATGAACGGCAAATGTAAGAACCGCTCTGCTGAAGGGTGTCATGCGCATCAGCAGAGAGTCATCCTGACGAAGAAGCAGATATGCCTCCGTATAAAGCAGCGGGGAGCGGCATCCGCTCTCGTATGCCTCCTGCATAAGGCGCATCCTCTGATAGGGCATCCGCCTGAGGGCGCTGTCTGTTTCCATGTGAAGGAACAAAAGAAGCAGGCTTTCACTGTGCTCATTATATAAGTAGGAGATCCTTGCAGCTGTGTTTTCATTTTCCGCAGAAAGTCCCAGTCTCTCTCTCAGCCAGAAGATCAGGCCTCTGCTCTCTGCATCTCTGCCTCTCCACTTATCCGTATTCAGGCTCTGAAGAATATCGAGTGCGCACTGTCTGCTTCCCCAGATCAATTCAACCGCCGCACGCTCGAGCTGAAGCCGCTTTTCGTCTTTGGTGTAACGGCTCCTCTCAGCAAGAAGCTGCACAGCGGCCTCTCTTGTATCAACGGCACTGCTTTTTCCGAGTCTGCCGTCGATCAGCACATGGCAGTAATCAGCCGTCAGATACTGCATAGGAAGCGTCTCACTGACTCTGTCCTCTGCCTGACCGGACGCTGTCACCTCAAGAATGACCTCCGAATAGACAGACTTCAGGTGGATCTTTCCCGTATGCACGCCTGTGCGCACACGATCCGCGCGGACCAGATACTGAAGCTCACAGACAGATCCGACAAAATCATCCTCCGTCAGAATATGCTTGGAGATCTCAAGAAATTCTCCCTCGACAGAAACCGCGATCTTCAGAGAACCCCAGGTGCTTTTTCTGATCAGCAGAGACTCCTGTACCGTCTCTTTCAGGTCAAAAAAAGAAACCGCACGCTTGTCTGCGGTAATTTCCACCGGCTGCTTTTTTCCTGTCAGAATAAGAAATTCCTCCATGCGCCGGCGTGTCACTTCTCCGTTCTTCAGCCCGCGCAGCAGAGACAGATACTGCGCATCACCTGTTCCCAGAATATCCTCAAACCTGCTTTTCTGAAAAAGCCTGTATGCCTCCTGGTAGGACTCTTCCGCCAGAACGGCAAAATCATCCAGTGAACCGATCGTTCCGACTGACGTGGAGACGATTTCATTTCTGATTTTCAGCGAGACAGAGATCGGAAACTCTCCCACATTGGTTATGAGTGTAACGATTCCGCTGACCTCATCTCCCGCCTCAAGACCGTTTACGTCTACGCCGATCATCAGCACGACATCTGTGCCGGAAAAGCGATCGCGCTCCGGAACGATTCGCGCATGATCGGAAACGATCGTACCTCTCAGGCGATGTCCGTCCGTCGCCTCGATATGAATTTTCTGCTGGTAATTTCTTCCTTCGGAGGTCTCTGCATGAATTTCCCGCACATCGATCGCGACCGCAGGAGCCGCAAATTCATACTTATTTCCCCCGAGAAGACCCTCTATTGTTTTGATCAAAGCAGATCCCCTCGTATCTTATTTTTCTGCATTTCCGAACGTCCTTCGCTCTCTTGACGCAAAAGGACATATATACTAGAGTATACAATAGAAAGCGTACACACGCAATGAGGAGGTTATCCCATGCTTAAGCACAAAGATATGTTCCACGGAAGCGACCTTGAGAAGGTCGAGGCGATCTATGGCATAAAAAAAGAGGACATCACCAGCTTCTCGGCAAACGTCAATCCCATCGGAATTCCGGATTCTCTCAAAGCCGAGCTTGCCGCAAACCTTGACTGTGTGACCGCATATCCCGAGAGAGATTATGCGCACCTCAGAAAGGCGATCGCCGAATACACCGGTACGGAACCGGAGTATGTGCTCACCGGAAACGGCTCCACGGAGCTGCTCTCCCTTTTTATTGAGACCTCCCGTCCCAAAAAAGCACTGATCCTCGGTCCCACCTATTCCGAGTATGAGCGCGAGGTCACGCTTGCCGGAGGCAGCACCTCTTATTATCCGCTGGAGGAAAAGGATGATTTCCGTCTTGATACGGATGCCTTCTGCAGTGCCATTGATGACGAGACCGATCTGGTCATTATCTGCAATCCCAATAATCCCACATCCAGTGCTGTTTCCAGACCGGCAATGCGAAAGATCCTGGATGTGTGCCTGAGAAAACATGCCGTTGTTCTGACAGATGAAACCTATGCGGAATTTGCCGAGGATAAGGATGCGGTTTCCTCGATTCCGCTCTGCGGCTCCTACGACAATCTCATTGTGATCCGCGGCACCTCAAAGTTTTTTGCCTGCCCGGGACTGCGCCTCGGCTACGGGGTGACCGGCAGCGAGAAAATCCGCCGGGCTGTCACGGACAGACAGAATCCCTGGTCCACAAATTCTCTTGCGGAGCTGGCCGGACGAACAATGTTCAAAGATCAGGAATTTATCTCCCGGACCAAAGAACTGCTTTCCTCCGAGAGAAGCCGCATGATCGATATTCTGAGCACCTGGCCGGAGGTAAAGGTGTATCCCGCAAATGCCAACTTCCTCCTCTTCCGAATCGAAAAGGAAGGCGTCACTGCTCAGGAGCTCTTTGAACACTGTATTCAAAAGGGGCTCATGATCCGCAACTGCGCAAGCTTTCCGTTCCTGGATGAAAGATATGTGCGCTTCTGCTTCATGATGCCCGAGGACAATGACCGGCTTCTGTCGGCCATGCGGGAATACTTTGACACAGTCAAATAAAAACAGGCAGAAAAGCGGTCCGGCCCTGATATGTACCCTCTTTACTGGACAAACCAGTAAGGAGGGTATTTTTTGCGTTATAGTTATGAATTCAAAAGGAAATGCGTTGATATGTATCGAAAAGGAATTTTTCCGGATACTCCTGACGGTATTTCAAAGAAGTGTTTTCGGGACACAATTCGAAAGTGGACAAGAATTGAAGATGCACAGGGACCAGATGCATTAAAGC
>JAUNAN010000032.1 GCA_030527595.1 Lachnospiraceae bacterium
ACAGCTAAAGAAACCGCCGCTTACGGACTCGGTGCCGTCGGCAAGGACATGGTTTATGCCCTGTCCGCATCTTATGTCATGTATTACTATCAGGATATCCTGGGACTTTCTGCCTCGTTTGTGGGTCTGATCCTCATGGCAGCACGCATCTTTGACGCATTTAACGATCCTTTTATGGGCGTATTAGTTGCAAAAACCAATACAAAATTCGGAAAATTCCGTCCCTGGATCCTCTCCGGAACGATCCTGAATGCCTTTGTTCTCTATGCGCTGTTCCGGGCTCCGGGCATTTCCGGATCCGGCCTTATGATCTACTTCGCAGTGCTCTATATCGTGTGGGGAATCACCTATACCATGATGGATATTCCCTACTGGTCCATGATCCCCGCCGTCACGGATAATCCGAAGGACCGCGAAAACCTCTCGGTCGTCGGAAGAACCTGTGCGGGTGTCGGCAACGCATTTATCACGATCCTCACGGTTATGGCTGTCAGCACGCTCGGCAGCGGAAATGAAAGAACCGGCTTCGGCCGCTTTGCCCTGATCATTGCGGTCATCTTTGTTGTGACCGAGGTGATTTTATTTGTAACGATCAAAGAACAGCCTGCCGGTCAGACAGAGATGAAGACCGCCTCCGTGAAAGAGATGTTTTCCGCACTCATCCGGAACGATCAGGCAGTGGTGACAGTGATCGCCATCATTCTCATCGATTGCGCTCTGTATATCACATCGAACCTGATCATCTACTTCTTCAAATATGATATCGGTGCCGCTGTTGGCGGCAGCTGGCAGGGAAGCTATACGCTGTTTTCCACTGTCGGCGGCGCTGCACAGATCCTGGGCATGATGCTGGTATATCCCATTCTGCGCAAAAAGCTGAGTAACACTTCAGTCTTTAAGCTCTGTCTGGGAATGTCGATGACGGGATATGCTCTGATCCTCATCTTCTGCCAGATCGGTCTCTCCCACAATCTGCCTCTGCTGCTCGCTCCGGGCGCGCTGGTATTTGCCGCAAACGGCATGCTGACGGTTCTGACGACCGTCTTCCTCTCCAACTCCGTTGACTACGGCGAGCTGAAGACGGGACACAGAGAAGAATCCGTGATCTTCTCTATGCAGACCTTCGTTGTAAAAGCATCCTCCGGCTTTGCCGTCTTCCTCACAGGTATCGGTCTCGATCTGATCGGACTTGTGGGAAACAGCGACACAGAGGGTGAGATCGTGGCGCAGTCCGCATCCGCACTGAACGGTCTCCATTTTCTGATGACCGTCATCCCCTTTGCGGGACTTCTGATTGCACTTCTTGTCTTTATAAAGAAGTTCACTCTTACAGACGAGCGTGCAGTGGAAATTGCCGATGAGCTGAAGGCAAAAAGAAAAAATGCACTCTGAACAGGCATCCTGCTGTGAAATACAAACATGCCTCATGACACAGAAAAAGAGGAAATTCCATGAAGCTATCATTTCAATACAGGGTCGTCACGCACTCAGAGCGCTCCGGCGACACCTTTTTTGACGGTCAGTTTCTTTCCGGACAGGGAGTCGTCCATGTATCGGAGACACTGAACGGAAACATTGTCTCCGTCCGCGCAAAAGGCGCCTATCATCTGGAACAAGATGAAAAAATCTTTATGAACGGCTTTCAGACCTGGTCGTTTTGTCCCGAGTACAGCCGCTTCTCTAAGATCAGAGGGCTCGGTCATGTGCCGAAACCGCTTATGAATGCCTACCACTTTGACCGCTATGCCGACTATCATTTCGCAAAATATGAAAACCGTCCCGGCATAACGCACGGCTACTCGTGGTGTTACTTTCGCAGCGGCAGCCGCTACCGACTGATCGGATCGCTGGACGAAAAACCAGGATACACGGTTTTTACCTATGATGCGATCAGAGGTGAATTATCTATCGAGCGGGACTGCGCCGGAATTGAGGCACAGGGAGCGTATCCTCTCTTTGATCTCTTTTTTGCGGAAGGATCAGAGAAGGAAGTATTTGACGCCTGGTTCTCGGCAATGAACACAAAACCCAGAACACCGCAAAAACTGTTCGGTTATTCCAGCTGGTACAATCACTATGAACAGATCAGCGAGGAAACCATTCTTCAGGATCTGAGCGGATGCAAAAAAATTCTAAAAAAGGGAGACCTCTTTCAGATCGATGACGGCTGGGAACCGAAGGTCGGTGACTGGCTGGTTCCCGATCAGGATAAATTCCCTCAGGATATGCGCTCCTATTCAGACCAAATACATGCCGACGGATACAAAGCCGGTCTATGGCTGGCTCCGTTCGCGGCACAGAAGGATTCGCGCCTCGTCAAAGAACATCCCGACTGGCTCCTTCGCATCGACGGAGAATATTGGGAGAACGGAAGCAACTGGGGAGGCTTTTACTCTCTTGACATCGATAACGAAGAAGTCATTGCATACGTGAGACAGGTGTTTACGCAGGTCTTCCGTGACTGGAATTTTGATCTGGTGAAGCTGGACTTCCTCTATGCTGCCGCTCCTTTCGGAAACGAAAAAGAAACACGCGCGGGACGGATGCATCGGGCCCTTAAGCTTCTTCGCGAATGCGCCGGCGACCGGCTGATTCTCGGCTGCGGTGTCCCTGTCATGCCTGCATTCGGTCTCGTGGACTACTGCCGTGTCTCCTGCGATGTTTCTCTCGACTGGGATGATAAGACCTATATGCACTTCTTCCATCGGGAGCGAGTCTCCACCCGGCATGCGATCGGCAATGATATTTTCCGCAGACAGCTGAACGGCAGAGCCTATTACTCGGATCCGGATGTTTTCTTCCTGAGGGAAGAAAATCTCAGTCTCACTGATCGTCAAAAACAGGATCTTGCTTTTGTCTGTGCCGTTACAGGCGGCGTCTTTCTGACAAGTGACGATCCGGGCACTTACACAGAAGATCAGATCCGCATGTATAAAAAGCTGCGACGTATTGCGGAACACGCAGAATTAAAAGCGGTATCCGCCATTCCGGGAAAGGGATTTCTGATCCGCTATCTCATTGCAGGCAAAGAGAAGTACTATTTTGTTCACTGGAAATAATTTCAGGCAGACAGCCGAACATAATGAAAAAGGGAAGGATCCATTCTACACATGCGAATGGATCCTTCCCTTTTTCGAGAGACTTTTTTCCCGGTATCCTTATTCATTTACACATATCATGGTAATTGCAATGCCGGCAATTGCGAGGATGGCAACTACAGCTGTCCACATTCTTTTCATGGCTGTTCTCCTTCCGGTATTTTCCGTTATTGATATCATCATTATAGCATATGACCGGCGCTCCTCATATATGAGATTTTACAGTGCCGGTTCAATATCTGCGGTGATACATGATGAACAAAACGGGCAGCACATTTTATCGATGCATCATGCACCCTCTCCGGAATTTGCCCGGATTCATAGTTACGAGCAGACAGCACTTATTCCATGACAGCAATCAGAAGCTTAAGTGCCTCCTCACATGCCTGATTTCTTACATCCTTCCGATCACCGTCGATATTCAGCTTCCTGATTTCTGTATGTCCGTGCAGTGTCGCACCGATATAAACCAGTCCGACCGGCTTCTCCGCCGTACCGCCTCCCGGTCCGGCAATGCCTGTCGTCGAGACAGCCGCATCCGTCCCTGTCATTTTCACAGCACCTTCGCACATTTCTCTTGCCGTTTCCTCGCTGACCGCACCGTGTGCAGCTAAGGTCTCTTCGGAGACACCGACATAATGCATCTTTGCCTCATTTGAGTAGGTAACCAGTCCCTGCATCAAAACATCGGACGCACCCGGCACATTTACGATCTCCGCGGAGACCTTGCCTCCCGTGCAGGATTCCACCGTAGTAAGCGTCCAGCCTTCCTTCTGAAACTTCCTGACGATCTTCTCTTCTAACGTCATAAGGATCTCCTTGTTTATTAATAATCTTTGTTATGAATCATTGTTACTATGCTTTCATATATTCTTTTTGAGATGATTGTTTGCAATGCGTGCTTCTTTGAAATGCAGCCTCCAGTCGTTTTCTTTTCTCATAGAAAAGATGAACTTCTCAAAGTGATAGATTCTAAAAAGACCGGGATCAAAGATCCCGGCTTTTCATTTTCCGAAGTGTTCTCATTTTCAAAAAGATCTCGTTCTCTAAAATGAGATTTATTTCTGCATGGAAAGTACTTTCTTATTCTTCAGCACATAATCGCAGAGAGAAACGACCGTAAGAATACAAGCCGCATAGATCAGCACCTGGGAAAGCACATTCCAGACCGGATGATCGAAATGAATGATCAGGAAGATGATCATTGCCATCTGAGTGACGGTCTTTACCTTTCCCCACATACTTGCGGCGATCACGATCCCGTTGTCGGATGCAACAAGACGGAATCCGCTGATAATGAATTCTCTCGCAATGATAATGATGCAGACCCAGGTCGGAAGTCTTCCCAGATCAACAAGAATGATCAAAGCAGAGCACACAAGCAGCTTGTCCGCCAACGGATCCATAAACTTTCCGAAGTCCGTGATCAGATTGTACTTTCTGGCAATCTTGCCGTCCAGCATATCCGTGATAGAAGCCGCACAGAACAGGATCAGACCTGTCCACATCGCCCAGCCTTCTCCCCTTCCGATCAACATGACCGCAACAAAGGGAATAATCATAATCATACGAAGAACCGTTAATTTATTCGGCAGATTCATCTACAATCTCTCCTATCAAATCATATTCAGATGCTTCCGTAATCAGTACCTTAACAAACTGTCCTGTCATGAGATCCAGATCCGTGTTAATGAAGACATATCCATCCACCTGAGGAGTGTCGCCGTAAGTACGAGCAAGCACCACACCCTCTTCGGGAAGACGTCCTTCTACCATCACTTCATAGACACGGCCGACCCGGTCTTCATTGGCTTTGAGAGAAATCCCCTGCTGAAGCTGCATCAGCTCTTTCTGGCGGCGAAGCTTTACGGCCTTTGTGATCTGAGGCTTCATTCGGGATGCCGGCGTATCCTCCTCTTTCGAGTAAGTAAAGACACCGAGACGATCAAATTTCATATCGGAAATAAATTCCTTCAGAATTTCATGATCCTCTTCCGTCTCTCCCGGAAAACCGGTGATCAAAGTCGTGCGAAGCACAATGTCCGGTATACTGCCGCGCAGTGTTTCAACGATCCTGCGGATATCTGCCTGGTTCGTTCTCCGGTTCATGCGCTTCAGAACGCTGTCAGAGGCATGCTGGATCGGAAGATCCAGGTAGTGTACGATTTTCTCCTCGGATGCGATCGTGGATATGAGCTCCGGATAGATCTCCTCCGGATAACAGTACAGAATACGAATCCAGCGGAAACCGTCAATTTCGCACAGCTCCTTTAAGAGCCTGTGAAGTGATTTTTCTCCGTAAAGGTCCTGTCCGTAAAGCGTAGTATCCTGCGCAACAAGAATCAGCTCCTCTACACCCTTTTCCGCAAGCTCCCGCGCTTCCTTCAGAAGCTTCTCCATCGGGACACTGCGATAGTGACCTCTGATAGAGGGAATCGCACAGTAGGTGCAGTTCTTATCACAGCCCTCGGCGATCTTCAGGTAAGAATAAAATCCGCCGGTTGTGATCACACGGCCGCCGGTCTCCTCGGGGTCATCACTGATATCTCGCATGAATTCGGCACGAATACCTTTCAGGGCCTCATCGCAGGCTTCGGCGATCTGATCGTACCCCGTCGTACCGACGATACTGTCTACCTCCGGAAACTCCTCCAGGATCTCCTCGCGATAGCGCTGCGCCATACATCCGGTCACAACAAGTGCCTTTAACTTTCCCTCCTGCTTCAGTCGGGCAACGTCAAGAATATTTTCGATACTCTCTTTTTTAGCTTCTTCAATAAAACAGCAGGTATTTACGACAGCGATTTCAGCCTCCTGTTCATCATCTGTCAGAGTATACCCGTGTGAGGTCAGAGACCCCAGCATTTTCTCGGAATCAACAAGATTTTTATCACATCCGAGAGACACCATCAGAAGCTTCATGCGTTCTCTTCCGTCTCTTCCGCAAGGATCTTGACCTTGCCCTGATAAATCTCATCAACGGCAACAGAAAGAGGCTTTCTGCCCTCGTAATTATCGATCAGGGGAGCATCGCCGGCAACGATCTGTCTTGCTCTCTTGGATGTTGCCATCACGATGGAATAACGGCTTGATACTACCGGGACAGTATCGTCCTCAGAGTTAACTGCTGCAATCATTTCCGAATAAGACGGATGAATCATCATAATTAATTTTCCTCCTTAAGTAAATCCTGTAATTCGTTTGAAATACGTGACATAAACGCACCGCACCGCGAAGTGCTCTGCTTTGCATTCTGGATCACACTGTGCAGCTGCTTCACACAGTCATCCAGCTTGTCATTCATAATGATATAATCGTAGGCCGGCATATATTTTGCTTCCTCCGCGGCACGGCTCATGCGTCCCGCGATCTGCTCAGCGGTCTCCGTTCCGCGATTCTTCAGTCTTCTCTCCAGCTCTTCCGCACTGGGCGGTGTCACAAAAAGAAGAAGTGCCTCCGGGTAGCGTGCGCGTACCTTCGCCGCACCCTGAACCTCGATCTCTAATATTACATCTCTTCCCTCGGAAAGCATGCGATCCACATACTCCTTCGGTGTTCCGTAATATTTGTCCTGATACTGTGCATATTCGATCAGCTGTTCTCCGCTGATCATATCCAGAAAACGCTCGGTGCTGACAAAGAAATAATCTTTTCCGTCAACTTCTCCCTCGCGCGGTGATCTGGTAGTGGCGGAAATCGATAAAGCATAGTCGCCGTATCCGGCTAAAAGTGCTTTCATCAAGGTTCCCTTGCCTGCTCCCGAAAATCCGGATACAACGGTTAAAATTCCCTGTCTGCTCATCTCTGATCCCCCAATAAGAATAAAGCAGCCGTTCGCAATCCTCAGGTATCGATTGAGAATATTCTCTATGGAGAATTCGTCACTCGATATTCTGAATCTGTTCGCGGATCTTCTCGATTTCTGTTTTCAATTCAATTCCGATGTTTGAAGTGGTCTGATCATTTGCCTTGGAAAGGATCGTATTTGCCTCACGATTCAGCTCCTGGGTAATGAAATCCAGCTTTCTTCCGATGCCGGATCCGCGTTCAAGCTCATCCTTCATCTGTCTGACGTGGCTCTTGAGTCTGACAGTTTCTTCGTCCGTACAGATCTTGTCCGCATAGACCACTACCTCCGCAGCAATGCGGGACTCATCCAGATCACGGTCCTCAAGAATCTCTTTTACCTTTTCCTCAAGACGTGCCCGATACTCTGCAAGAATTTCCGGCTCGCGCTTCTCCACCTCCTCTGCAAGCTGTGAAAGATGGGTCAGCTTTGCATTCAGATCCTGACGAAGTCTCTCTCCCTCAAGCTCTCTCGCCTCGGCAAAAGACGCTGCCGCCTGCCGCAATACAGGTTCGAGCTCGTTCCAGAGTGCATCCTCATCGGCATCGGCATCCTCCAGCGTCAGCACCTCCGGTGCGGCGGCAATATCCTTCAGATGAACCCTGCCGTCAAGATGAAACTCATCAACGATCTTCTGATAATAATGATAGTATTCTGCGGCGAGTGCGCTGTTATACTTCAGCACACCGGCGGTATCTCCATAGTTCTCGCAGGAAATAAAAACATCCACCTTGCCGCGAACCATGTATTCCTTCAGAACACTGCGGATCTTAGCTTCCAGAAAATGAAACTTCTTGGGCATACGGATGTTGAAGTCCAGATAGCGGTTGTTGACAGACTTCATTTCGACCGTCAGCTTGCGCTTGTCCGTTGTCACTTCAGCACGACCGAATCCCGTCATACTTCTGATCACGTCACAGATCTCCTTTACCCTAAAATAATAGACTTCCTTACCCTGTCTCCTGCAATTAACAAAAGAGTGAAAAAGAAGCAAATCTCTCACGCACTGAAACAATGCTGAGTCTTTCAGTTTACTGCAGGAAAAGACATCCGTCAAGCAATGACCGATGTCAGACCGCAATCATATATCACTAATATATTATCAATGATAATTATTAATTGTATCATATTTCAGATGATTATAACGATCTTTTTTCGCTCTTTAGCGACCGTTTCCGACTTCTCTGTTTTTAGGGTGATATGCCGACCAGCCGTACTGCTCTACAGGCAGTCCATACTCCTCTTTCAAAAGCAGGACCAGACAGTCATCATCATAGGTATCCGGCTCCCGGAATCGGGCTTTCATCGGAAAATCAAACATCCAGGAGGAAACGATCCTGTTTTCCTCATTCACAAGATCCACAAATCCCGCAGAATCGTCATGGCCGCTGATAAAGCGTTCTTCAACAAGAATCAGCTTGAGCGGTGAAGAGGAATCCGCATCCGCAAACTTTAACTCCCCGTAACGGGTCTCGTTTCGTGCGGTCTCCATGACCACTCTTCCTCTTGCCAGCGCTTCCTCTAACGAAAACACAGGAAGCATCTCTGCATCTTTGCATGGGGCATCATTTTTATCATTTAAAGACGTCTGAATAACAGCCTCTTCTACATCCCCGCTGTTATGCTCATCTGCTTCTATTTCGGTTTTCGAACCGGATCCTCCCGTTTTCATGAGTTCAAAAAGATTTTCTCCCCGAAGGCGAAACCCCAGATAAATAAAATAAAACTTAATCGAAGCCATGATCAGCACCACAGCCAGAGTTGCGATCAGATCAGTCACGGAGCCGATCGCTCCCGAAAAGAGGACACGCACTCCGGTAAAGAGGGCCGTTAAAATCCCGACGCTTCCGCTGTATATAAAAAAGATTCCCAGAATTCTTTTTAATTTCTCCATTCCAAATCCTCTCCGCGCATCGCTGCTGATTCTGATGTGCGATGCTCTCGAAAATTATATCACACATAATGATTTCCTGCTCAAAAGGCAATTCGATCTTTCACTCTTAAAACTGATATTTGGCGCAAAATCCTTCTTGTTCTCTTACTATGATCCTGTGATTGAACTCATTATCCGATATTGACAAACCCTTTTAGTTAGACTATTCTAATTTCGTTAGTCTAATTTAACTATTTCTATTTCCTGTCAGATAAAGGAGGCTGCCTATGGCTGTCGGCCGCATTCATTCCTGGGAATCTATGGGGCTCGTAGACGGTCCGGGAATTCGAACCGTAATTTTCCTGCAGGGATGTCATCTTCGATGTCAGTACTGCCACAATCCCGATACCTGGGAGCTGAAAGGAGGCTCTGAACAGACACCGGAGGAGATCGTCAAACGTCTCGAGCGCTTCAAATCCTACTACAAAAATAACGGCGGCGTCACCTTCTCCGGAGGGGAACCGCTCCTGCAGCCGGAGTTCCTTGCGGAGACGCTTGCTCTTTGTAAAGCACATCACATTCACACCTGCATCGACACCGCCGGCGTGAGTGATGCGGATCCGGACACGCTTCGTTCGATTCTGAAAAACACGGATCTCATCCTCTTTGATTTAAAGGATATCACTCCGGAAGGTTATCAAAGAGTAACCGGACGAAAGCAGGACACTTCTCTCCGCTTCCTGAATCTCGCACAGGAAATGGAAATACCGCTGTGGATCCGCCATGTGGTGGTTCCGCACCTCACCGACGGGGAACAGCATCTCAGAAATCTGTCTGCATTTATTCAGACACTCCGAAATGTAGAGCGCATCGAGCTTCTTCCCTATCACACGCTGGGTGTGGAAAAATATCACACAATGGGCCTCCCCTATCAGCTCGAGGGAATCAAACCGATGGAAAGCGGGCAGTTACTGCATTTTCAGGAACAGATGAACAGAGATTACAACAATGCACAGTCAACAAAATGAAGGAGAAAAACATGAGTATTGACGTAAACTGCAAGGCATGGAAAGGCTTCCGTACAGGCGAATGGAGACATCTAGTCAACGTCCGCAACTTCATTCAGAAGAACTACACGCCCTACGAGGGAGACGATAAATTCCTCGCAGGCATCAGTCCGAAAACCGGGAAGGTATGGGAAAAGGCACATGCTCTGATCGTCGAAGAGGTCAAAAAAGGCATTATCGATGTGGAAACCTCTGTTGTATCCGGTATCGATAACTTTGCACCGGGCTATATCGATCAGGAAAATGAAGTCATCGTCGGTCTTCAGACCGATGCTCCCTTAAAGCGCATCGTCAATCCCTTCGGCGGCATGCGCATGGCGGAAAGCGCACTGAAACAGTACGGATTTGAGCTGGATCCGGAAGTAAAGAAGCACTTTAATCTCTACCGCAAAACACACAACGACGGCGTGTTTGATGCTTATCCGAAGCGCATTCGTGCTGCACGCAGCGCAGGCCTTCTGACCGGACTTCCTGATGCCTACGGACGCGGTCGTGTTGTAGGTGATTACCGCCGCGTTGCCCTCTACGGAACAGACTTCCTGATCGAATCCAAAGAGGCTGATTTTGCATTACTCGACGGTCCTATGACAGAGGAGCGCATCCGCCTGAGCGAAGAGATTCATATGCAGATCCGTGCGCTGAAGGAAATGACTTCCATGGCGTCAAAGTACGGTGTTGATATTTCCAAGCCGGCAGAGACGGCACAGGAAGCCGTTCAGCATCTCTATATGGCATATCTTGCCGGCATCAAGGAGAACAACGGCGCCGCAACCAGCCTTGGCCGTACCTCCACCTTCCTCGATATCTATATCCAGAGAGATCTGGAGACGGGCATTCTGGACGAGGAAGGCGCACAGGAGCTCATCGATCAGTTTATTATCAAGCTTCGCCTCGTCCGTCATCTGCGCACTCCGGAATACAACGAGCTGTTCGGCGGCGATCCGACATGGGTAACCGAGAGCATCGGCGGTATGGGTGTAGACGGAAGAACACTGGTCACAAAGAACTCCTTCCGCTATCTGCATACACTGACGAATCTGGGCACAGCACCGGAGCCGAACCTGACTGTCCTCTGGAGCCAGAATCTTCCGGAAGGCTTCAAGGCTTACTGCTCACAGATGAGTATCGATACCGATTCCATTCAGTACGAGAACGACGATATCATGCGTCCGATGTACGGAGATGACTACTGCATCGCCTGCTGTGTCTCCGCTATGGCAGTCGGCAAACAGATGCAGTTTTTCGGAGCCCGTGCAAATCTGGCAAAGAGTCTCCTCTACTCCATTAACGGCGGCGTAGATGAGCTGAAGGGCACAAAGGTCGTTCCGGAGATCGCGCCGAATACGGATGAGGTCCTCGAATACTCCTCCGTGCTCGCCTCCTATAAGAAGACTCTTGCTTATGTCGCGGAGCTCTATGTCGACGCCATCAATATCATTCATTATATGCATGATAAATACGCTTATGAATCCAGTCAGATGGCTCTGCACGATACGTTGGTAGACAGACTTGCAGCCTTCGGTGTTTCCGGTCTTTCCGTTGCGGTTGACTCTCTCTCAGCAATCAAGTTTGCGAAGGTAAAGCCGATCCGCAATGAGAACGGCATTGCCGTCGATTTTGAGGTAGAGGGCGATTTCCCGAAATACGGCAATGACAACGATCTGGTAGATGACATCGCGGTAGAGCTTGTCTCCTATTTCTCCGCAGAGCTGAAGAAGCATGCACTTTACAGAAATGCGATCCACACTCTCTCCGCACTGACCATAACAAGCAACGTCATGTACGGCAAAAAGACCGGCACAACACCGGACGGAAGAAAAGTAGGCGAGCCGTTTGCTCCGGGTGCAAATCCGATGCACGGAAGAGACAGCCACGGTGCACTCGCATCCCTGAACTCTGTTGCCAAGATTCCGTACCGCGCGGTTTGCCAGGACGGTGTCTCCAATACCTTCTCCATCACACCGGGTGCGCTCGGAAAAAATGCGGATGAGAGAAGAAGCAATCTGGTTGCTATCCTGGACGGCTATTTTGTTCAGGGTGCACATCACCTGAATGTCAATGTCATGAACAGACAGCTTCTGATCGACGCGATGGAGCATCCGGAAGAATATCCGACCCTGACCATCCGCGTGTCCGGCTACGCAGTCAACTTCACGCGACTGAGCCGAGAGCAGCAGCTTGAGGTCATCATGAGAACCTTCCATGAAAGCATTGCCTGAAGAGCGATACGTGAAATAAAAAAATCCATCCGCTGCCCGTTATGAGCAGTGGATGGACTTTTTTAATTCTTATGCACTCCTCGTCACTCACCTACTGCTTGAATCTTCTCATTTGACGAAACATGGATAACCTCCCGATCGTTTTTATTTGAAAATAGTATTACCAATAAACATGTGAGCCGGAAATATTCCCGAAGGACATTCCCGGCTCACACCACCTTTCAATTATTTCATCATCGATATCCCGGCATCGGAATCATTTCGAAAAAATAGGATTCAGCGAATAGATCTCCCAGGTATCGTCCTTCATCGCATAAACATGTGTGGCTGAAGCAGAGAGAAACCTGTAGTTGCAGTCAAGAAGCTGTTCACCCGTAAAGGCATCATACAGTCCGTAGAGCCCTGAAGTATCATCGTGGACAAGAAGAAGCCCTACTACGCCGATTGAATCTGCAAAAGAAGTTCCGGGTTCAATCGCAATCTTTTCCCCTGTATTCAGCGCAAGAAAGCTGCCGTCATTATATGTATAAATAAGATACGGAGATGCGCTTGTAAGCCCCTCATCGAGCAGACCCGACGGGCCGTAAAGAGAATACGTTTCATCTTTCTCCTCTGTAACAAAGCCGTAACTGTATGTATAGAAATTAAAGATATCGTCATTCTCTGCAATCACTTTCCCGTCTAAAGAAACAAGCTGAGCCGCCTCCTTATCTGTTTCGACACTAAGATAAGAACCGCTTTCTTCGTAAACGGTCTTGAATTTCTGATCCAGCACCTGCTTTCCGCTGCTGTCAAAAATCGTGTAGAGACCACTGTCATACTGCTTGACATAGCCGCGGACACTTTCAACTACAGTCATATCTTCATCGGACTCGAACAGCTGCTTTCCGGTATCATCATAAACCTTGTACTTCTGACCGGACTTCAAAATCAGAATTCCGTTTCCAACGTGATTATAGCCGGAATTATAAGTGCCGTCTTCAGAGCTAAGCAGTTCCTTTCCGTTTGCATCGTACATTGTAATCGCACCGTTTCTATCGATCACGATCGCATCTCCGCACTCATAAACATCAAAGGAAGGATCAGTCAATTCAATATTCGGAACAAACTGACGTGTCACTGTATCATAAATCTTCTCGTGACCCTTATACAGAACATCATCTTCTCCCGGTGACAGGGAAAGGTAGGAGGCAGTCAGATAAAAATATGCCTCGGATTCATCTTCCGCCACACCGTCAGAATAGACAACCGAAAGATAGCGGTGCGGGAAGTATTTCTCCCCCTCTCCGACTTTTATACTGACCCATTTCACAAAGGCCGCCTCATAGGGAATCAGCTGCTCTCCGTCTGCGGAGAAGAAACCTGTCGCATTCACTTCTTCATCATATGATTTGGTCCTCAGTGCATAGTACTCACCATATTCATCAAAATCAACGAGCTCATCCGAATAAGTGCCGTTCTCGAAAACAATCTGGTTTCCATTGACCAGTGAATCATACGACTTACGCATACCGCTCTCATACGGTGTGGTTCCGGTCAGCTCCAGATCATATCCGGTAACAATTCCGAACCCGGGATCTGCCCCGGTCGAGGTTGCGGCAAACGCATTCACGGCTGAACCGAAACTTGCTGCCACAAGCCCGCCTGCCACGATCAATCCGATCCATCTTCTTTTCATTGTTATCCCCCATCAAAACAACAGACCGCTCTGTTGTTTTTCGTGCACGGATCACCGAAGCCGGGAATTTATCCTCCCCTCTCCTGCAAAGCCATGATTCTGTGAACAGCCGCAGGCATCTTCGGAGATCAGTATGAACGCCAACACAATTATTATAACAGAAGCAGCAATGAAGAAACACGATAACTCCTTCTGTTTACAGACATTTTCACGCATCCGCTGCCGTAACAAAAGGACCTCTCTGTAATACGATCCCGTCAATTTGATTCCGTCACAACATCCCTGACATTTCCCGTCTTTGCATTCATGATCAGCATCTGCAGTCTGTTCTCGATATTGGCGAAGCTGACATCCGGATCATAATCCAGCGGCAGGATCTGTGAATCGGGATAGAGCTCCCTGAGCTTCTTGATAATGCCGCGTCCTACCACATGATTCGGCAGACAGCCGAATGGCTGCAGGATGACAAAGGATCTGCATCCCTCTTTTGCGTGGTGAAGGATTTCACCCGGGATCAGCACACCCTCGCCCGCATCAAAGGTATGATGGAAAATCTGATCACTCTCCTTCACGACATCCTGCATGCGGGCTGCTCTCGTATAGAGCGGATGATCCTTTGCGATCGAATCCGTCAGGTCATGTGCCATGTCAAAAAATGTATCAACAGCCCGAAGGTAGATCTTCCTGCCGGGTGCCGTCTTTATCTTATACTCCCTGATCTGCGCATCCTGATAAAAATATGACTTCTGAATGACGTCTGTCATTCTTGCCTCTATGATCTCAAAGCCGTTGTTCTCAAGATAGAGCTCGATATCGTGGTTGGCTCCCGGATGGAAATTCAGCAGATACTCTCCGACGATCAGGACTCTCGGCCGTCTCTCCGTGCGGTCATACCTAACCGCCTTCATCAGCGCAACTGCCTTCTTGAATCCTTTTCTGAGTCCTCTGATCCCGTGCTTCTCCATACCTTCGACAATGGCATCCATTCCCTCCTCGAAGGCTTTCTCCGTGCTCCCTTCGACCAGTTCATAGGGACGAATCTTGCGAAGCAGCTCCTCCATGACATCGATCATAGGAAGCGCAAAGGCAAGTCGAACCGCTGCCTTAAGGCTCATGCGGAAGCCGGGATGCATGTTGTGATAATCGACATCGTCATTTGTCAGGATCGGCACCTGCGGATACCCGGCATCATCGAGCGCTTTTCGGAGGAGCGCGCTGTAATGCGTCAGTCTGCAGTCACCGATGTACTTGCCCATGGCGACAGCAGTACGATCCGGATCATACTTTCCGCTTCTCATCGCAGCGAGGATCTCACCGATGACGATCTGACAGGGGAAGCAGATATCATTATTGACATAGCTCTTTCCGTAGCGGATCGCCTCTTCCCTTCCGATCTCCAGCGGTACCGTCTTGATATGCTGGGTCGCAATTGCGGCAGACATGATGCGGCAGAAGGCGTGCGAGGTGTTCGGAACAAGAACGGTCATCTCCCTGGCACTCGCCTTCGTGAATTTCACCGGATAGGGATCCTTAAGTGTCTGCGGAGTCACCGGCTCCGCCTTTACTCTCCGCATCGCAATTGTCTCCGTAAAGGAGCGGACGCGAATACGAAGCGGCCCCTGCACATCACTCTCATCCAGCTTCAGTACAAGCGGTGTCTTTCCCGAAATCTCCTTCATGAGTCTGATGATCTCATCAGAGAGATAGGCGTCGTGGCCGCAGCCGAAGCTCACAAGCTGTACGAATTCGAGATTCGGACTCTGTGCCGCAAGGACCGCACAGGAGAGCATCCGCGCATGATAGTTGTTGACGACATCAATACGCAGATTGCTGAGATCCACCTCTTCCGAGCCCGGAACCGCATCTGCCGTTAAGACCGGAATATTCTGCGCGGTAAACATATCCGAAACGCGGTGATTGACGAGAATATCATTCTGATAGGGGCGGGATGCCAGAATAACGGCGTAGGCACCTTCCCTCGTCACCTGATCCAGAATTTCCTGTCCGCGAACCTTCAGTTCATGATGGAACATCGCCTCGGCAGCATCTGCCTGTACCAACGCATCCTCTGTCTGCTCCGGAGTGATCTGAAAATGCTCCTGCATATAGATCGAGAGCTGGCGGGCTCTGTCCTCATTGGTATGCCAGTGAAAGAGCGGGGAATGGAAGGGGATTCCGAATTTTGTCTCCGGGTTATCCGAGTTGCGCACAACGATCGGATATCCCTTGACCACCGCGCACATAGATTCTGAGGTTTTTTCTGTATTTTCAGACTCAACGGTGGTAATAGACGGCATGAAAATATGATCCACTTTCTTTGCCGCCAGATTTCGAAGATGTCCGTGAACCAGCTTTGCCGGGAAGCAGACCGTGTCCGAGGTCACCGCTGAGAGACCGCTCTCATACATGGAACGTGTGCTGAAATCAGAGATCTCTACCCTGAAGCCGAGTGCTCTCCAGAAGGTCGTCCAGAAAGGCATCGTATCCCAGAAGGACAGAACTCTCGGAAGTCCGATCGTAACCTGCTTCTCTTCCGCCACCGCCTGTACCGGATAGTCCCGGAACAGCAGCTTCGTACGTGTCTTAAACAGGTTCGGTACCTGATTTTTCTTTACGTTGACCTTTCTTACCTGATCCTGTACCTCAGCGTCCCTCGGATCACCGAGTATCTCTCCCCTCTCACAGCGGTTATTGGTCACCCATGCCGTTCCGTCCGTAAATTTGACAACAGTGCGCTTGCAGTGGTTTGCGCAGAACGGGCAGGTATGATTTGTTTCCTGTGTATAGGAAAATGAAGCCACTGCATCAAGGCCGATAAAGCTCCTCTTTGTCCTGCCTCTCTCCATTCGCTCCTTCGTAATAATGGCGGCACCGATAGCTCCCATCATCCCGGGATAAGGCGCACGGGTCACTTCTTTTCCCGTGTACTGCTCAAAGGCGCGAAGGACCGCGTTGTTGCGGAAGGTTCCGCCCTGAACAACGATTTTGTCTCCGAGACTCTCCAGGTTCGAGACACGGATCACCTTAGTGAAGACGTTATCGATAATAGACCGGCACAGACCGGCCATGATATCACCCGGCTGTTTTCCGTTTCTCTGTTCGGTGATAATACTGCTGTTCATAAACACCGTACAGCGGCTGCCGAGTGCTGCCGGATGTGCGGAGGCGAACGCCTCATCTGCAATCTTCGTCACCGGAATATTCAGTGAACCCGCAAAGTTTTCGAGGAAAGAACCGCAGCCGGAGGAGCATGCCTCATTGACTACGATATTCGTGATCACACCGTTATCCAGCCAGATGGCTTTCATATCCTGCCCGCCGATATCAAGAATAAAGGAGGCATTGTCCACATATTTTTCCGCTGCCCGGACATGGGCAACCGTCTCCACAACATGGCATTCCGTATGAAACGCCTTATTAAAGAGAAGCTCTCCGTATCCGGTAGAACCTGCAGCAAGGATCTCGAGCTTTGCCCCCGCCCTCTCATAGCGGTCTCTTACCTTAAGGAGTGCCTTTTTTGCAATGAGCAGCGGTTCTCCCTCATTCGAGGCATAAAAGAAGTCAAGGATCTCTTCCTCTTCATCCATAAGGACAAACTTGGTCGTTGTACTTCCCGAGTCGATACCGAGATAGGCGCGGACCGTTTCTCCCTTTTTCGGAGAATAGGGAATCTGCTCTGCAAGAGGATGACGCGCAATAAAATCCCTCTGTTCTTCCTCTGAGGCAAAGAATTTCGGTGCGTCTCCGGACGTCATGAGATGTTCTTTTATTTTCTCTTCCGTCAGAGAATTCAGCAGAACATCCGGTGAGATCCACTCCTCGTCCTCTCCGAACATGGTGCTCAGAGAGAGAGCCGCACCATAGGCGATCATGATCTCAGGCTTTTCCGGGCAGAGGACCTCTTCCGGCTTCAGCTCCAGTCTTTCTGTGAAAACATCGATCAGCTTCGGGTTAAAGGTCAGCGGACCTCCCTCAAAAACGACCGGCGCGTGGATATCCAGTCCCTGCGCCAGACCGCCGATCGTCTGCTTGGAAATGGCATGGAAGGAAGACAGCGCCACATCTTCCTTGGCTATTCCCTGGTTGAGCAGCGGCTGAATATCCGTCTTGGCATAGACGCCGCAGCGGCCGGAAATAGAATAAACTCGTTTTCCCGCCTCTGCATGCGCATTCATCTCCTCTACCGGAATCTTCAGAACCTGTGCGACCTCATCAATAAAGGCACCTGTACCGCCTGCACAGCTTCCGTTCATGCGCATATCCGCGACACTTAAGGCGTTCGTTGTCTCATCTCTCCTGAAGAAGATCATCTTCGCATCCTGACCGCCAAGCTCAATGGCTGTTCCTACATTTTCATAGGTATGAGCCAGAGCAACCGAATTTGCGACGACCTCCTGCACATAGTGTGTTCCCATCATTTCAGAGAGGGTCTTTGCCCCGGAACCGGTCATTGCCGCCCTGATATCAGCCTCCGGGAACTTCTCTTTTAATAAAAGAAGCGCATTCCTGACACTGTGCGCCTGCTCTGCATTATGTCTCCGATAGTCTGAAAAAAGGAGCTCGCGGCTCTCCGGATCCGTCACCGCAATTTTTGTCGTCGTAGAGCCGACATCGATTCCGATATCGAGATGCTGTGTATTCTTCGCTTCACTGAGAGAAGCTGTCTGTATGTTGTGAATGTCTGTATGTTCTGTGTACATGTATCCTGATCCTATTACCTGTGATTTATTACTTTATGATCAATCAATGAATGGTTTTTCACTTAGTGATTTATCGCTTAATGATTTTCCACTGAATGATTTATATATATCAATTTGTGAGTATCCGTTATTTTCCGAAAACACACTATCATGAATCATATGACGCAAAAAAGGAAAAGGCAAGAAACAAACCGCTTCTTCTGTGCCCGGTCACTTTAAAGAAGCC
>JAUNAN010000002.1:0-15272 GCA_030527595.1 Lachnospiraceae bacterium
TCCTCGGATGCGATCATGATGTGGGCAAACATCATGCCGAAATCAAACTCTTCCCATTTTTTCAAGCGCTCTGCACTCTGCTTCTTGGAAAAAATATGAATACGATTTCCCATGATCACAAAGCGCCACGGCTGATGATTTGCCTGTGAGGGGGCCAGTCTGGCAGCCTCAAGCACCTGCTTCATCCAGGGATGCGGCTGATCCTTCATCGCACAGAGCTCATTCAGCGGCAGACGCTTTGCCTCTGTATGTCTCCTGGTAAGCGCTTCCCTCGGTTTTCCGAATGCCATGACTGCCATCAGCTTCTTACTTCCGCGTGTAGTCGCCATGCCGCGGAGCGGTCTGTTGCCGCAGAAACAGCTTCCCAGCCCCTTTGTTAACAGGTAGAGACTGATCTGCTCGCAGATATAACCTGCATTCATCCCGCACTTATCTCTGTTCTCTGAATAAAGGCTCAGATAGTAAGGCGCCTGCACGGCAAAAAGACTGTTCAAAAGCTTTCCCGCAGCTTTATTCTCGGTGATTCCGATTTCCGTCTCGATTCCCGGGAAAAGTGCCGGTATTTCACTGTAAAAGGTGCCGATCGAGCTCAGGACCTCCGCTGATACAGGCTCCTTCAGAAAATTTTTTGTTGTTTTTCTCAAAAAAATAGCTTCATATGTATTCATGCTATTAAGTTTAACGCGGTTCCGATTTTTTGTAAATCGAAAGAGTGGAAAGATCTGCGCCCGGGCAGGAATCCCTACGATATTTTTTCCTCTGAACGGAATCCGTATTTGACATTGATTTTCATGGGTTTATAATAAACATAATTTAGTATTCAGATGGGAGGCAGATTATTATGGAAAAACAGAATATTGACTGGGCCAATCTCGGCTTCGGTTACATTACCACAGATAAGAGATACGTCTCTAATTTTAAGGACGGTGCCTGGGACGAAGGTGCTCTGATCTCTGATGCAAACATTACAATGTCGGAGTGTGCCGGTGTCCTGCAGTATGCCCAGACAATTTTCGAGGGTCTGAAGGCATACACAACCGAGGACGGACACATCGTCTGCTTCCGCCCGGATCTTAACGCTGCCCGCCTGGCTGATTCCGCACGCCGTATGGAGATGCCGGTATTCCCGGAGGACCGCTTTGTTGAATCCATCAAGCAGGTCGTAAGGGCAAATGACAGCTGGGTTCCGCCCTATGGTTCAGGAGCAACGTTATACATTCGTCCGTACATGTTTGGTTCCAACGCTGTCATCGGCGTAAAACCGGCTACGGAATATCAGTACCGCGCCTTTGTCACACCGGTAGGTCCGTATTTTAAGGGTGGTGCTAAGCCGCTTACGATCAAGATTGCCGACTTTGACCGTGCTGCACCTCGCGGAACGGGACACATCAAGGCAGGTCTGAACTATGCCATGAGTCTTCATGCAATCGTTCAGGCACATGCGGAAGGATATGACGAGAATCTCTATCCGGATGCAGCTACAAGAACAAAGATCGAAGAAACAGGCGGTGCAAATATCATTTTCATCAAGTATAACAAGTTTATCACCGTTAAGTCAGATTCTATTCTTCCTTCTATCACACGCCGCTCTCTGGAGTATGTCGCAGAGCACTATCTCGGCATGGAAGTAGAGGAGCGTGAGATCCCGATCGAAGAGCTCACAGAGTTCGAGGAAGCGGGCTTATGCGGAACAGCTGCAGTCATCTCTCCTGTCGGAAAGATCGTCAACAGCGGAAAAGAGATCTGCTTCCCCTCCGGAATGGAGAAGATGGGACCGAAGATCCAGAAATTATACGATACGCTGACAGGCATCCAGATGGGACGAATCGAGGCTCCGGAAGGCTGGATCTACACGATCGAATAAGAATCGGATTACCGTATATCAAAAGGCGGCATATGCAAAAACTGCATATGCCGCCTTTTTGGTCTCCGTAAAAATATCCCCCGCACAATCGGCGGGGGATTTAGAAGATATAAAATGAAATGATCCGTTATCTGTTCTGAAGCAGCCTGATTTTCTCCAATGCCGCCGTTTTTACGGAATGCTCGATATAGGGGATGATCTCCGCATACGAATTCACGCCGTCATTCACTGCCTGAATACAGCCCTGAGCAGCACTGATATCCAGATCCGTAAAGATATCGATCTTCGTGATACCGGCTTCGATTGATTTTCGAATCGCACTGTCTGAAAGGCCGGAGCCGCCGTGCATGACGAGAGGGATATCCGCCGCACTACTGATCGCACGGATGCGTTCATAATCGATCTTCGGCTTCACCATATACTGCCCGTGAGCGGACCCAACGGAAATCGCAAGGGCATCTATTCCTGTATTCCGGACATATTCCGCCGCCTGCTCAGGATCCGTAAAACTTGTCTTCTCCTCTCCGTCCGCGAGTTCTGCCGCTTCCGGTGTACGCCCCAGCTCCGCCTCCACAGAGGCATCCAGCGAATGCGCTATTTTGACCATCTCTGCAACTTTGTTCTGATTTTCCTCCAGGGTTTCTCCGGAGCAGTCATAATTCACAGAGGTGAAACCCAGCTTCACCGCACGCATGCATCCGGAAAAGGTTTTCCCGTGATCCAGATGAACGGCAACCGGAACAGCGGCATTAAATGCCATTTCCAGGGCAAAGGATGCAAATTCCTCCATCGGACAGATCTTACTCTGCCCCTCCTCTATGCCGAGAACGATCGGCACTGCCTCTTCCTCGGCAGCTGCGATCACAGCTCTTGCCATCTCCAGATTGATCACATTGAAATGTCCGACAGCGGTATGGTTCTCTTTTGCGGGGATAAGAATTTCTTTCAGATTTACCAGCATCGCAGCCTCCTTCCCGAGACGGATCTGCCCTCTCCGGATTCAGTTGATCGAAAATAACGAAACAGCTATCAATGATGGAACAGGCGGATTCCCGTAAATGCCATTGCCATTCCGTATTTATCACAGCACTCGATCACCGCATCATCGCGAATAGATCCGCCCGGCTCGGCAATATACTTTACACCGCTCTTCTTTGCTCTCTCAATATTATCGGAGAACGGGAAGAATGCATCAGATCCGAGAGAAACTCCATCCTGCTGATCAAGCCATGCTCTCTTTTCTTCCTCTGTGAAAACTTCCGGTTTCTCCTTGAAGATTCTCTGCCACTCACCGTCACGGAGCACATCCTCATACTCCGCACCGATATATACATCGATTGCATTATCTCTGTCCGGTCTCTTGATTCCATCCACAAACGGAAGATCCAGGACCTTCGGATTCTGGCGAAGCAGCCAATTATCTGCCTTGCTTCCGGCAAGACGCACACAATGTACGCGGGACTGCTGGCCGGCACCGATTCCGATTGCCTGTCCGTCCTTTGCAAATGCAACGGAATTGGACTGTGTGTACTTCAGAGTGATCAGGGAGATGATCAGATCTCTCTTCGCCGCTTCCGGGATGTCCTTATTTGCTGTTACGACATTTTCAAGGAGCTTCTCATCGATCGCAAGATTATTTCTTCCCTGCTCAAAGGTGATGCCGAATACATCCTTATGCTCGATGGGAGCCGGCTCATAGGTCGGATCGATCTCAATTACCGTGTAGTTGCCGCCCTTCTTCTTAGAAAGGATCTCCATCGCCTCATCCGTATATCCCGGCGCGATCACGCCGTCCGATACTTCCTTTTTAATGACAAGCGCTGTGGATTTGTCGCAGGTATCACTCAGAGAAATAAAATCACCGAAGGAGCTCATGCGGTCTGCACCCCTTGCGCGAACATAAGCCGCTGCCAGCGGAGACAGCTCATCCATGTCCTCCACAAAGTAAATCTTCTTCTGAATCTCATCCAGAGGAAGGCCGACTGCCGCACCTGCCGGAGAAACATGCTTAAAGGAAGCCGCTGCCGGAAGTCCTGTCGCTCTTTTCAGATCGGACACCAGCTGCCAGCCATTCAGTGCATCCATGAAATTGATGTATCCGGGACGGCCGTTTCTTACCTTGATCGGAAGATCGCGTCCGTCATTGACAAGAATTCGGGATGGCTTCTGGTTCGGGTTGCAGCCATATTTCAGCTCTAAATCTTTCATGCTCTTCTCCTCAATTGTAAATAGAAATAACTGTGCGACAACTTTGTTCGCCAGCTTCATTATAACAGATAATTCCCTGCAGATGCAGGAAATCCGCTGTTAAAAACCATTTTTCAGATACATCGGCCGGAAGAACAGTGCCTGATACTTCTTTCAGACAGCTTTCAACCGGCTGTTAGCAGAATATCCCCGGTTGAACCGGGGATATTCCATTTTATGCGTTCTTGTTGATAATTCGTGTCTCATACTTTCCGGTCGCAATGTCGATAAAGCGGACAAAGAGAGAGACCTTATTATCCTCATTCAGACTTGTCCAAACCTTATCGGTGAAGGAATCAATATCACCCTCGATCGCTACGCGGATCGGTTCTCCCTCAAAGCTCGGAAGCGGATTGCCGTCATGCATGTAAGTACTGATAAAACGTCCCTCACCCTTTCTCGCCGGGCGATAAGAGAAGGTATATCTGTTTACTGCCTCCGGGCTTCCGTCGGCACTTTTCAGGATGGAGAGATTAAAGTATTCCTCTCCTTTGGTGATATGTACCGCACCGGAAATACGAGGTGTATAATTCGGTCCGTCCGGTTCAAATTCACGGGATCTCAGAGACTGCTCAAATGTCAGCTCTGCATCCATACCGTCATAGATCGTATCTGTCTGATCTCCGTTTGTCACAATCGTTCTGTTGCCCAGCACACGTACCGGTGCATAGATGATGAGACTCGGATCTTCCATCTTGGAAGGATCAAATGCCTGTGTGCGGATGCCTTCGCCCTCTTCCGCAAATACACGGTTGCGGGAGTTTGCACTTCTGCCCATGATGAAATAGGCAATCACAGCCTTGGTTCCGTCCTCGGATCTGCCGATCGTGATGCCGCGGCCGGGATACGCATTTGCCTTAAGGATTTCGCTCAAGTTTTTGATTTCCATATCTACCCTCATTTCGTCCGTCCCAAAACGGAGCACATTCTATAAATCATGCAAAACCCGGAAGCTCTGCTGTGTTTTTATTTTACAAATAAGATCACTGCTCAGAAGAGTAGTTCGGCGCTTCCTTTGTGATGCTGATATCATGCGGATGAGATTCCTTAAGAGAAGCTGCGGAGATCTTTACGAACTGAGACTTTGTCTTCAGATCCTCGATCGTCGGGCAGCCGCAGTAGCCCATACCGGAACGGATACCGCCGATCAGCTGGAATACAGTATCTTCCACCATTCCCTTGTATGGAACACGTCCCTCGACGCCTTCCGGAACCAGCTTCTTAGCATCTGTCTGGAAGTAACGGTCCTTGCTGCCTGCCTCCATGCCTGCGATGGAGCCCATGCCGCGGTAAACCTTGAATCTTCTTCCCTGATACAGCTCGGTTGCACCCGGTGCTTCGTCGCAGCCTGCAAAAATGGAGCCCATCATACAGACGTTTGCGCCTGCCGCAAGTGCCTTTGTCATATCGCCGGAATACTGGATACCGCCGTCGGCAATGATCGGAACGCCGTATTCCTTTGCCACCTCATAGCAGTCCATGACCGCAGAGATCTGCGGCACACCGATACCTGCAACGACACGTGTCGTACAAATAGAGCCCGGTCCGATACCAACCTTAACGGCATCTGCGCCTGCCTCGATCAGAGCTTTTGTCGCAGCACCTGTCGCCACGTTGCCGACGATCAGCTGAAGCTCCGGATATGCAGCCTTGATCTTCTTTGTATTCTCGATAATGTTTTTGGAATGTCCGTGTGCAGAGTCAACAACGATAACATCGACTCCTGCCTTCACCAGAGCATCCACACGTTCCATAATATTGTTTGTGATGCCTACAGCGGCACCGCATACAAGACGGCCCTTCTCGTCCTTTGCGGAATTCGGATATTTGATCTGCTTCTCAATATCCTTGATAGTGATCAGACCTTTCAGGTTGCCTTCCGCATCTACTACCGGAAGCTTTTCCTTTCTTGCACGTCCCAGAATTGCCTTTGCTTCCTGAAGTGTGACGCCCTCCTGAGCAGTGATCAGACCTTCGGAAGTCATCTGCTCACCGATCTTCTTTGTCATATCGGTCTCGAACTTCAGATCACGGTTTGTGATAATTCCGATCAGCTTTTTGCCCTCTGTAATCGGCACACCTGAAATATGATACTTATGCATCAGTTCTTCCGCATCAGCCAGAGTATGTTCCGCAGAGAGATAAAACGGATCCGTAATTACACCGTTCTCTGAACGCTTTACCATGTCAACTTCTTCTGCCTGACGTTCGATCGACATATTCTTGTGAATGATGCCGATACCTCCCTGACGAGCCATAGCGATGGCCATCTGGTGCTCGGTAACCGTATCCATTCCGGCACTCATCATGGGGATGTTGAGCTTTACCTTTTTCGTGAGATAAGTCGTTGTATCGATCATATTCGGAGTCACTTCCGAGTATGCGGGTACCAGAAGTACGTCATCAAAGGTAATTCCCTCACCGATAATCTTTGCCATGTTGTCCTCCTTACACAAGACATTTTGTTTGCTGACCTGGTATTTATCAAACAGAGCTTTCTTAAATAAAGATGACTCTGTCAGTTCACTTAATCAAAAAATACTTTTCCGGAAGTTCTCATACGCATATCATTCAGCATCTTTTCAGAAAGCTGAACGGAAACCTTGCGGCGTCTTCCGCCCTCGGAAGTCACGATCGTCCAGGGTCTGTCTTTCGGGTCTCCGGCTGAATAATCGATTTCCTCATATCCACTGCCGTAGCTGTCCAGGTGATGAGAGCCCTGCGGTGCCGCACAATCGATTTCCCTCATATCGAGTGTCATCAGATGTTTGCGGGATGCTTTTGCATAAATAATATCCACGTCGAGCTCGCCGTTGGTGTAATCATATTCGTATTCCGCATTTGTTCTGTGAAATACAAAATATGTACCGACAGCGGCTGCAATCGTTCCGAAAATCAGATAAAACATGAAAAAAAACGCCGCTGCTGCGGTCAGAACAGTCAGTATGATCAGCAGGAGCTTCATCATCTGTTCTTTGGGACGCGGCTGTCGGACAACAAGAAGTTCTTCCACTGCATCGTTCATGGGTGCAATTCCTCCTGAATGTTTTGATTGCTATTCTAGCACAAAGATTTTCCGTGTCAATGATAGCATTTTTGTTGAGATGCTAACTATTTTTCAGATGATAACTAATTTATCACCAATAGACTACCAAGCCGTGATCATAACCAAACCTTGCGCGCGTAGCTCAGCTGCCAAAACAGCGGAAACTGATCATAACCAAACCTTGCACACGCAATGCAGCTGCCAAAACAGCAAAGCTGTTCCGGCAGCTGTATTGCGCGCCTTATACCAAAAAGGGCGGGACCGCCCGCTGGAATGCAAGCATTCCGCAGGGGTCCCGCCCTTTTTGGTGCAAGGTTTGGTTATGATCACATCATTCCGCCCATTCCTGCACCGGCACCTGCCGGCATAGCCGGTTCTTTTTCTTTAATAATAGAAACTGCGGACTCGGTCGTAAGCAGAGTACCTGCAACAGAGTTAGCATTCTGCAGAGCAGATCTGGAAACCTTAACCGGATCCAGGATGCCTTCCGCAACCATATCTACATATTTGTCATGAAGTGCATCATAGCCCTCACCAACATTGGATTCCTTTACTCTGTTGATGATGACTGCACCTTCCTGACCTGCATTGACAGAAATTCTGTACAGCGGAGCTTCCAGTGCCTTCTTAACGATCTCTGCACCGGTCTTCTCATCTCCTGTCAGACCCTCGATAACAGCATCAAGAGACTTTGCTGCGTGGATGAAAGAGGATCCGCCGCCTCCGACGATACCTTCTTCTACAGCAGCTCTTGTAGCGTTCAGAGCATCTTCCATACGATACTTCTTATCCTTCATCTCGGTCTCTGTCGGAGCACCAACGCGGATAACAGCTACACCGCCTGCAAGCTTAGCAAGACGTTCCTGAAGCTTTTCTCTGTCGAAGTCAGACTTTGTCTCAGCGATCTGATTCTTGATCTGGCCGACTCTGTCTGCGATCTCCTGCTTCTCGCCCTCGCCGTCAACAATGACTGTGTTTTCCTTTGTAACCTTTACAGACTTAGCGCGGCCAAGCTGGTCAACGGTAACATCCTTCAGCTCAATGCCGAGCTCGTCGGAAACAACAACACCGCCTGTCAGAACAGCGATATCCTTCAGCATATCCTTTCTTCTGTCACCATAGCCCGGAGACTTAACAGCAACAACATTGAAGGTTCCGCGCAGCTTATTTACGATCAGAGTAGTCAGTGCCTCGCCCTCAACATCCTCTGCGATGATCAGCAGCTGTGCGCCTGTCTTAACGATCTGCTCAAGAACCGGAAGCAGTTCCTGAATATTGCTGATCTTCTTATCAACGATCAGAATATACGGCTCTTCGAGACGTGCTTCCATCTTCTCCATGTCAGTGCACATATAAGCAGAGAGATATCCGCGGTCAAACTGCATACCTTCTACAAGGTCGAGCTCTGTCATCATAGTCTTGGACTCCTCGATCGTGATGACACCGTCCTTGGAAACCTTATCCATTGCATCTGCTACCATCTCACCGACTTCATCATCACCGGAGGAAACAGCTGCAACACGAGCGATCTGAGCCTTGCCTTCTACCGGCTTGCTCATCTTGATCAGTGCATCAACTGCAGCATCTGTAGCCTTCTGCATACCCTTCTTCAGAATGATCGGGTTTGCGCCTGCTGCCAGGTTCTTCATTCCTTCATGAACCATTGCCTGAGCAAGAACAGTAGCGGTCGTTGTACCGTCACCGGCAACATCATTTGTCTTGGAGGCAACCTCGCGGATCAGCTGTGCGCCCATGTTCTCAAAGCCGTCTTCAAGCTCGATCTCTTTTGCAATCGTTACACCGTCATTCGTAATTGTCGGTGCGCCGTAAGACTTTTCAAGAACAACGTTTCTGCCCTTCGGTCCAAGTGTTACGCGAACAACGTCTGCAAGCTTATCAACACCCTTCATCAGGGCTTCTCTGGCATCTACGCCGTACTTAATATCCTTTGCCATGATTAATCCTCCTCTACGACAGCAAGAATGTCATTCTGTCTGACTACTGTATATTCTTCTTCTCCAAACTTGACCGGTGTGCCGGCATACTTGGAATAAATGACTTTCTGACCAACCTTTACGTTCATGACGATCTCTTTTCCGTCAACAACGCCGCCCGGTCCTACTGCAACGACCTCAGCCTGCTGCGGCTTCTCCTGTGCATTGCCCGGAAGGACAATTCCGGATGCTGTTGTCTCTTCTGCTTTCATTTCCTTAAGAACAACTCTGTCGCTCAGCGGTACTAACTTCATATATTTGACCTCCTTAAGTAGATTCATTTTCATCTGTTAGCACTCATTTTTATGGAGTGCTAACATCTAACCTGTAATATACTCCCGACGCCTTTTAATGTCAACCATTTTTTGATTTTTCTTCAACAACCCGCCTCTTATCTCCCACCCCGAAAGACACCGCAAACCTTACTCAAACTATGACAGAAAAAGAAATCTTCCCCCGGCAGAAAAAAGCACCGGGAGCAGACCGCCCCGGTGCTTCAGGTGTTATCCCTATGTGTGTTTATTTGTTGCGATGATCCTTGATCTCATCCAGCTCTTCAAAGATGTAATCATTCAGAACCTTGATATAGGTTCCCTTCATTCCGGAGGATCTGGATTCGATCACGCCCGCACTCTCAAACTTTCTGAGTGCATTGACAATAACAGATCTTGTGATTCCCACCCTGTCTGCGATCTTGCTGGCAACCAGGATGCCCTCGCTGCCGTTCAGCTCTTCAAAAATATGGATGATCGCTTCGAGCTCGGAGAAGGATAAAGTAGAAAATGCCGCCTTTACAACCTGACGCTTGCGTGCTTCCTCTGCGTTTTCTTCGTCAACGGATCTCATCATCTCCAGACCCACAACGGTTGTCCCGTACTCGCTGACAATAATGTCCTCGATATCATAGGGTCTGTCAGCGCGGTAAGCGAAAACCGTACCGAGTCTCTCTCCTGCGATCTCGATCGGATTAATAATTGCCTGGCACTGCTGAGTCATATCACTTTCAAAGCCGAGAGTCCGCAGATTGACATTCTCCTTTGTCGAAAGCACACCCAGAAATCTGTCATTCAGAAGCGGATCTATAAAGTCCCCGACCTGGCTGGAGATCAGCTCTGTGATTTCTTCCACATCATCATGCTTTCCTTCGCCAAGGATTTTCCCCTTGCGGCTGATAACCAATATATTAGAAGAAAGTGTCTCGACAAGCACTGCACAGATGTCATTGAAAACGACCTTAGATGAATTGGTCGTATGCAGAAGTTGATTGATTTTTCTTGTTTTATCTAAAAGTTGTACGCTCATTGCACTCTCCTTACCTATATTGCGCTTCTATTCCGCCTTGATAATACCACAAAAAAAGCACCAACTCAAGAAAGTCGGTGCAAATTTTGCAAATATTCAGATATTCTCTTTATAGCCGCAGGTTTCGTCGGAACATACTACCTTATTTCCTTTTTGTACCATGTAAGAACCACAATTCGGACATTTTTTCTCGACCGGTCTTGCCCAGGACATAAAGTCGCATTCCGGATTATTTTCACATCCGTAATAGATACGACCCTTTCTGGTTCGCTTCACGACCACATCACTGCCGCATTTCGGGCAGGACACACCGATCTTCTCATAATACGGTTTTGTATTCCGGCAGTCCGGGAAGCCCGGACAAGCGAGAAATTTTCCATGAACACCGTACTTGATGACCATGTTTCTTCCGCAGTTCTCACAGATAATATCCGTGACCTCATCCTCAAGCTTAACAGATTCCAGCTCCTTATGCGCATTCTCCACTTCTGCATGCAGATCCGGATAAAAGTTGCTGACGAGCGTCTTCCACTCCACTTTTCCCTCTGCCACACCGTCAAGCAGTGTTTCCAGGTTCGCGGTAAAGCCGGGGTTTACGATCTGCGGGAAAGCATCCACCATAATCTTATTCACGATCTCGCCCAGCTCAGTCACAAAGAGATTTTTCTGTTCCTTCGTGATATAGTGACGGGCAAGGATCGTAGAAATAGTCGGTGCATACGTACTCGGACGTCCGATTCCCTGTTCCTCCAGTGCTCTGACAAGAGACGCCTCTGTATAATGTGCCGGCGGCTGTGTGAAGTGCTGGGTGTCCTCAAGAGAGTCCAGATTCAGCACCATATCCTTCTCCAGATCCCCTGAGAGAGTATTTTTGCTCTTATCTTCCTCATCTCCGTCGGAATAAATATTCAGGAATCCGGCAAAGCGCACCTTGGATGCAGACATGGTAAAGATGTATTTACCTGCTCCTACTTTGACAGATACGGTATCAAACACAGCATTTGCCATCCGGCTTGCCGTAAATCTTCTCCAGATCAGCTGATAGAGGCGGAACTGATCCCTGGACAGACTTTCTTTAATTGCCGCGGGCGTGCGGGTAATATCTGTGGGACGGATCGCCTCATGGGCATCCTGCGAATGTTTATTGGCATTGCCCGTAGCTGCCGGTCCGACAGATTCTGCCCCGTACTGCTCAGCGATATAAGCACGCGCAGCCGCATCCGCCTCATCGGCAATTCTGGTAGAATCGGTACGCAGATAGGTGATCACACCTACGGTGCCGCCCTTCTTCAGGTCAACGCCCTCATAGAGCTGCTGTGCGATACGCATGGTCTTCGAGGTGGAGAAACCGAGCTGCTTGGATGCCTCCTGCTGCAGCGTACTGGTCGTAAACGGAAGGGGCGGCTTCTTTCTGCGCTCTCCCTTCTTCACATCTTTGACGCGGAATTCCGAATTGTTCAGCTCCGCAAGGATCTTCTCCGCCTCCTCGCGGCTGCCGATCGGCATTTTCTCATCTGTCCCGTAGAAATGAGCCGTCATTTTCTTTTTATGCCCCGGCATCATGAGATTCGCATCGATCGTCCAGTATTCGGACGGAACAAATGCCGCGATCTCACTCTCACGGTCTGCGATCATGCGCAGTGCCACAGACTGTACACGGCCCGCGGAGAGCCCGCGCTTCACCTTGGCCCAGAGCACAGGGCTGATCTCATATCCGACCATTCTGTCCAGAATACGGCGTGCCTGCTGCGCATCCACCAGATTCATATCCAACGCACGCGGGCTCTTCAGAGAAGCTTTCACCGCATTTTTCGTGATCTCATTGAAGGTGATCCGCTTCATTTTTTTCTCATCGAGACGAAGCGCTGCCATCAGATGCCAGGAGATCGCCTCTCCCTCACGGTCCGGGTCGGTTGCAAGATAGACATGCTCCGCATTCTTCGCTTCTTTTCTCAGCTTGGCAAGCAGATCGCCCTTTCCGCGGATCGTGATATACTTCGGATCAAAATCATGCTCCACATCGATTCCGAGCTGACTCTTCGGCAGGTCTCTGACATGTCCCATGGACGCCTCGACCTCATAATTCGCGCCGAGAAATTTCTTTATTGTCTTCACCTTTGCGGGTGACTCTACAATGACAAGATTCTTTGCCACATTTTCCTCCACTGCTTTTTCAGCAGACAGCCCCGGCAAGTATTATGATATGCAAATCAGGTGCACACCTTTCATTCGATACAGAATTGTCCGGAACTGTTTCACTTTATTTGTAACACCCTCCCGAAGTGCACACCGGGGAAGCTGTTCGCTTTCACAATTATGGAATATATCGCAAATGAAAACACCTTGCAACTTATTTTTTTGTTTCTTCTGTCATTTTCTTTCTAAAAGTGCAGCAGCTGCAGGCAGCTCTTTGATGTTTTTCACAAGAAAATCCGCCGTTTGCAGCTCCTCTTCCGACCCGAATCCGTACAGGCATCCGATACTGTTTCCTCCTGCCGCATGACCGGAGATCATATCGGTCTCCCGGTCTCCGATCATGATCACGGGATACGATTCTTCTGCCGTGATTTCCTTAAGTATCTCCGGTTTCGGTATCCATCCGTAGGATTCGCTGTCATAAAAAGCTGAAAACCACCTCTCCATGCGAAAGGCCTCCCACTGCTCCCGGGCGTATCCGACACTGCAGTTGCTTAGAACTGCCAGACTGTATCCCCGGTTTCGGAATTCCGTCAGCACTTCCTCCGCCCCCTGATACCAGGCCGCCTGACCTGCCTTTGTGAGTTCGGTCATGATCGCCCCTACTTTTTTGCCGGCCTCGTCGCGTGTCTTCCTCGGAAGATCCGGGCAGAAATCCTGCCACATATCCGCCGCGGTCATCCCGAGCCAGGAGGCAATTCTTTCATCGGAAGGTACCTCCACCTCATATCCTGAGCCAATCAGAGCTTCCGTAACCTGAATGACAGCCGGTTTGTAGATGCGCATGGTGTCATGAATGGTCCCATCATAGTCAAAGTATAGAATCGGTTTTCTGTTCACGCTGACATCCTCTGTTCTAAATAAAAAATCAGGCGGAACCGGCCGCTGCCGATCCCGCCCGCTGTATTTCTGTTTTCGATACTTACATCTGAGAGAGCAGGTTGACCATCTCGATTGCGGAAAGTGCGCAGTCATATCCCTTGTTTCCTGCCTTGCTGCCTGCACGGGCAATTGCCTGCTCGATGTTTTCCGTCGTCACAATGCCGAACATGACCGGAACACCTGTCTGAAGTGCAACCTGTGCGACTCCCTTGGAAACCTCGTTGCAGACATAGTCATAGTGAGAGGTCTGACCGCGAATGACCGCACCGACGCAGATCACGGCATCATACTTGCCGGACTTTGCCATCTTCTGTGCGGCTGTCGGGATCTCAAATGCCCCCGGAACCCATGCAGCAGTAATGTTTTCATTTTCAACACCGTGACGAACCAGACCGTCAACAGCTCCTCCGAGAAGCTTGTTTACGATGATCTCGTTAAAACGGGAAGCGACGATGCCGACTTTCATTCCCTCCGGTGCTACTACTTTTCCTTCGATCAGATTGATTTCCTTCATGATAATTCTCCTTTTTTATTGATTATATATTCCGCAAACTGCTTGTTTCCCGAAACCGACTGCATGTAAATGCATGCTGTCTTTTCTGCTTTATGTTCTTCTCACATGAGGAGAGAAGCTTTACGCCTCCTCGAACACGTTTGTAACATCCTCTTCCTCAGTCAGTTCATTTAAAATATGACCCATCTTTGTCTTTTTTGTTTTCAGATATCTGAGATCATATTTCTGAGCCTCGATCTCGATCGGCACGCGTTCCTTGATCGTCAGCGCAAAATCCTGAAGTCCGTATACCTTCTCCGGATTATTTGTCAGAAGGCGCAGGGATTTTGCACCGAGATCACGCAGGATCTGTGCTCCCACCCAGTACTCGCGAAGATCCGGAGCGAAACCGAGGGCAATGTTTGCTTCAACGGTATCCATGCCCTGCTCCTGAAGCGCATATGCCTTGATCTTATTGATCAGTCCGATTCCGCGGCCCTCCTGGCGCATATAGAGGATAATGCCCCTGCCCTCTTTTTCTACCGCACGCATGGCGGACTGCAGCTGCAGACCGCAGTCGCAGCGAAGAGAACCGAAGGTATCGCCGGTCAGGCACTCGGAATGAACGCGGCAGAGCACATCCTCACCGTCACCGATATCACCCTTGACCAGAGCTACATGATGCTCACCGGTGATGTCATTGATATAGCCGTACATCTGAAAGCTTCCGTACTGTGTCGGCAGCTTTGCGGCTGCCTCACGAACCACGTGATTCTCGTGTATCCGGCAGTAGTTCTGCAGATCCTTGATGGTAATGAAGGTCAGATCATGCTTTTTTGCCAGCTCCCAGAGCTTCGGCGTACGCATCATTGTTCCGTCATCATCCATGATCTCGCAGCAGACTCCGCACTCCTCAAGTCCGGCAAGTCTCAGAAGATCCACTGTTGCTTCCGTGTGACCGTTTCGTGTCAGCACACCTCCGTGGCGAGCGATCAGCGGGAAGACATGACCCGGTCTGCGGAAATCCGTGGGTCTTGATGAGCGGTCAGCCAGCTTCATCATGGTATAGGATCTCTCCTTTGCAGAGATACCTGTTGTCGTATCTATGTGATCCACGGAAACCGTAAATGCGGTCTCATGATTATCCGTATTCTCCGCCACCATGGGAGGAAGACCAAGCCGCGCAGCAGATGCCGCACTCATAGGTGTGCAGATCAGACCCTTTCCGTAGGTGGCCATAAAATTAAT
>JAUNAN010000002.1:15372-52555 GCA_030527595.1 Lachnospiraceae bacterium
CCGCACTCATAGGTGTGCAGATCAGACCCTTTCCGTAGGTGGCCATAAAATTAATATTTTCCTGCGTCGCAAATTCTCCAGCGCAGATAAAATCCCCCTCATTTTCGCGATCGGGATCATCCGTTACCAGAATGATCTTTCCTGCCTTTAAGTCCTCGAGCGCCTGCTCAACCGGCGCATAAGTGTATGTGTTTTGATTTTCCATTACATTTCTCCGTCTTCTGCAGGGAAAAGGTACTCCTCCTGCGTTTATTTTGTTACTGCATACGGCTCCGCTTAAAAGCCGAGCTCCTCCAGCATTGCCATCGTCAGGCCGGATCTCTCTTCCGTCTCTTCTGCATCCCCGCAATAGGGCTGTATCAGCTTTTCCACATATTTGCCGATGATGTCCGTCTCAAGATTTACGATCTGGCCGGACTTTCTCTTAAGAAGCGTAGTCTCCTCTCCAGTGTGGGGAATAACCGAAACCTGAAATGAGGTGTCCGAGACTCCCGCCACTGTCAGACTGATCCCGTCAATACAGATAGAACCCTTTTCCACGATGTATCTCAGCAGCTTTCCGGAAGCGGCAATCGTCACCCAGATCGCATTTTCTTCTCTCTCCATGGAGGAGATCGTTCCGGTTCCGTCAATATGACCGGATACAATATGACCGCCGAAGCGTCCGCCGGAGGCCATCGCGCGCTCCAGATTGACCCTGTCTCCCGGATGCATACCGGAAAGTCCGCTTCGTCTCACCGTCTCCGCCATGACATCCGCGGTAAATCCGTCCTCCTGCAGAGTCACGACCGTGAGACAGATACCGTTCACGGCAATACTGTCACCGATCTGCGTTCCCTCCAGCACCTTCTTCGCCTGAATGGCGATCCTGCCGGAACTGCCGTTGATCGTAAGACTGCGGATCATGCCGGTCTCTTCTACAATTCCTGTAAACATATTTTCTCCTGAATTATCTGAGATCCGTTTTTGCGGACCTCACTGTTTTTTGTCGGAAGGAAGACCTGCTTCCTGCTCCGCATTCTGCACGCTGACCGGATTTTGACGAATCACATAGCGAAGAAGAATATCCTCTCCCATCATCTGTGACTCCAGAAGCTCCATCATAACGGCCTCTCCCGGATGCTCCACACCGATTCCTTCTACAGGCGTCTTTGCCTGCCCGCCGAACAGCTTCGGTGCAATAAAGGCATTGACCTCCCGCGGGATGCCGGCTCTCAACATGCTCTCATTCAGGGTTCCTCCGCCTTCCAGAAGAATACTGTCGATCTCCTGCATGCCCAGAAGCTTCATGAGCAATGAAAGATCTGTTCTTCCGTCCGAACCGGGCGCATTCAGGATCCTGATTCCCTTTCTGAGCAGACCGCCGATCGTGTCCGCCTTGGGGCTGTTTCTCCATTTGTCCGAACGCAGAGTCGGATATTCCTCCGGAACGAATCTGCCTGCCTGTGTCTCAGGGCACTCTATGTCATCCGGAAGCAGTTCTCCCGCCGACAGCTCTGAAAATGCACACACAGCGATCGTCGGCACTTCCGATGCGGTCTTGACCAGACGGCTGTTCAGAGGAAGCTGCAGATGACTGTCACAAACGATCCGAACCGGATCTCTGCCGTTTTCAATGCGGCAGTTCAGCATCGGATCATCCGCCAGCACCGTACCGATGCCTGCCATGATTCCCATGCACCGATGCCGCATCTGCTGCACATATCCCCTGGCGATCTCTCCTGTGATCCACTTCGCATCTCCGGTCTTCGCGGCGATCTTTCCGTCTGCGGTCATCGCATACTTCATAATGACGTAGGGCGTCCGTGTCGTAATATAATGAAAGAAGATCGGATTCAGTTCATCGCACTCCTGACGAAGAAAATCCTCCTCCACGATCACCCCGTGCTCCCGAAGCATGGCCGCACCTCTTCCGTGCACCTTCGGATTCGGATCCCTGGAGCCGATCACCACTCTTTTGATCTTATTCTCCAGGATCGCCTCTGTGCACGGAGGTGTTCTGCCGTAGTGACAGCAGGGTTCAAGCGTCACATAGATCGTTGCTCCTTCCGCACTCTCACGCAGGGAGCGGACTGCCTCCCGCTCTGCGTGAAGCTCCCCGCATTTGTGGTGATAGCCTTCCCCGATGATCCGGCCGTCCTTCACAATGACCGCTCCTACAAGCGGGTTCGGATGTGCCCATCCCTCACCGAGCCTGGCGAGTGCGATGGCACGTCTCATATATTCCTGATCGGTCATGACAGCTGCCTTCTTTCCTGAATCAGAATCAATTATTTGTATTACTTCAGAGGGAATTGCGGGAACGATCGTTCACCGCATCAGATAAGAAGAAAAATCGGAAATAAAAAAACCCTGCTGAATCAGCAGGGCAGACAATTTCAACTATAGAGACGCAGCAAAAATGCTGCTGTTTAACATCTTCTTCCATCCAGACTGTACTGTCGGCTCCGGAATCCAACCGGATCATGCCTTACGGCTCGCGGGCTATACCGCCGGTAGGGAATTGCACCCTGCCCTGAAGTGTTTTCAATTTTCACAGTTACTAAGATACGCTTCGCAGCTATATTTGTCAAGTAAAGTCAAATAGAGCAAATAATACTTTCAAATCCAGTTCACTCCGGACTATAATAAAGAAAATTTCTAAATTTCAAGATCCTTTTCTGCCTTTACGTTCTTCTCTTCCGAAGATCCCGTCTTTTCCGCTCTTATTTCGCCCGGCAGTCAATTTGTTCCGACCTCTTTCAGCGGAATTTCCGCTCTGTTCCGGTCATCTCATATCTCCCCCGAATACAATTACAAAGGAGCTCCCTACATGGTAAATATTATCTATTCCGCTGCGATCCGCGGTATTGATGTGCGCCCTGTCCGCGTGGAAACCGACGTGAGTGACGGTCTCCCAAGCTTTATTATGGTCGGCGACCTCTCTCAGCAGGTGAAGGAGGCGGAAAACAGAGTCAAAACCGCTTTTCGCAACTCCGATATCACACTGCCGCCGAAACGGATCACCGTGAATCTCGCTCCCGCTGATTTCTTAAAAAGCGGCAGCCGGTTTGACCTGCCCATAGCACTGACGATTCTCGCCTCTATCGGTCTCATCGAAGCCGCGCTTCTCAAAAATACCCTTGCCGTGGGAGAACTCGGCCTGGACGGCCGCATAGCTCCCGTCAACGGAGTGCTCTCCATTGCCGGAAAGGCCAGGGATCTGGGCATTGATCTGCTGATCGTTCCGGAAAAAAATCTGGGAGAGGCTCAGGCTCTCTCCGGTATCCGCGCCGTGGGCGCTTCTTCCCTGTCTGATCTCATGGAAAAGCTGAAGCATCCCGGATCCCCGGATACAGCGGCAGCTCCTCGGGACCTGCCCGCTCTCAATGATTACAGAGAAGATTTCCGGGACATTCACGGCCAGGAGGCCGTCAAGCGTGCTTCTGTGATCGCCGTAGCCGGTTTCCATAATCTATTGCTCATCGGTCCGCCGGGATCCGGAAAGACCATGCTGGCAAAGCGGATCCCTTCGATCCTGCCGCCCCTTTCCATGGAAGAAAGTCTGGAAATCTCCTCTATCTACAGCATTGCCGGGCTTCTGCCCGAACATGTGCCGCTCCTTACGACCCGCCCCTTCCGTGCGCCTCATCACACAGTGACGATGCACGCTCTTGCCGGCGGTGGCTCGATCCCCCGTCCCGGAGAAGTCACGCTTGCACACCGCGGTGTCCTGTTTCTTGATGAGCTTCCCGAATTCCAGCGTCAGACTCTGGAGGTTCTCAGACAGCCTCTGGAAACCAGGAGCATTACTCTCTCCCGCGCCTCCGGCACTTACACCTTTCCCGCAAATTTCCTGCTGCTTGCCGCTATGAATCCCTGCCCCTGCGGCCACTATCCGGATATGAACCGATGCACCTGTTCGTCCAGGGAGATCTCGCGCTATATGCACAGAATCTCGCGTCCGCTTCTGGACCGCATCGATCTCTGTGTTGATGCGCCTGCCGTCTCCTACGCCGAGCTGAAGTCGAGACGTCCGGAACAAAGCTCCGCCGAGATCCGCAGTCTGGTCCAGGCTGCACATCTCATACAGAGAGAGCGCTTTCGCGGAAGCGGTATCCGCTTCAACTCCGAGATCCCACCCGCTGCCATCAGTCAGTACTGTGTCATGGACAGTCAGTCGGAAAAACTCCTTAAGGATGCCTTTGACCGCATGAAGCTCTCCGCCCGAGGCTATCACCGTATCATCCGCACGGCGCGCACCGTCGCGGATCTGGACGGCAGCAGGGAGATCCGTATTCCACATATCAGCGAAGCAATCTGTTACAGGTCCGCAGACAGCAAATACTGGCGTATCTGATGCCCCGGAATATTCAAAGAAGCGGACGATCTCATTTTCTTCAGATCATTCATGAAAAATCTACAGAAAGGGATAAGTGCATAACCGTCTTTCTATTGGTCATACACTTATCATACGAGGTGTATAAACATGTATATTTCAAGAGAAGATCCCGATTATCCGGAACGGCTGCGGCTTCTCCCCGGCATGCCGAAGGGTCTCTATGTAAAAGGCTCTCTGCCGGACAGCGGTCCCTCTGCTGCGATCGTAGGTGCCAGAAAATGTACAGTCTACGGTCATAAGCAGGCCTATGCCTTCGGTCACTATCTCGCATCCAGGGGCGTACAGATCATCAGCGGCATGGCTCTCGGCATAGACGGTTATGCGCAGGAGGGCGCTCTGGATGCAGGCGGAAAAACCTTTGCGGTTCTCGGCTGCGGAGTGGATTGCTGCTATCCCCGTTCCAATCGGCCGCTCTATAACAGAATACCGGAGAAAGGCGGAATTCTTTCCGAGCTTCCGGAAGGAACTGCCCCCTATGCACATTTTTTTCCGGCGCGAAACCGTATCATCAGTGCCCTCGCCGACCTGGTCCTCGTGATCGAGGCGGCAGAACAGTCCGGTTCTCTCATTACAGCGGATTTTGCCCTTGAACAGGGACGAACTGTCTACGCCCTTCCCGGCCGTGTAGGAGACAGGCTGTCGGACGGCTGTAACCGACTGATCTATCAAGGTGCGGGGATCGCCGTCTCGGCGGAAGCTGTCTATGAGGATTTAATGTCTCTGTATGAGGGAAAGACCCTGTCGGGCCGCAGCTTCGGCCAAACGTCTCCCCCGCCTATCCGTAAAAAAAGAAGTGTCCGAAAAGCAGACACCTCTTCTCCTTCCCACACTCCCCAAACAAAAACAGAACCTGCTTTTGCACAGCCGCAGCGGGAAATTGCAGATCCCCTGTCCCGCAGCATCCTGAATCTCTTTCGCAATGAAACGATTCTATCTGTGGATGAATTGTCCGACCGGCTTTCCCTTTCTCCGGCGGAGCTTGCTCCCCGGCTTGTTGAGCTCTCGATTCTCGGATACCTGGAGGAGTACGGCCGAAATCGCTTTGCCCTGCGGACAGCACCTCTCTGAAGCCCTCCGCTTTTTGAAACCCTTCTCTTTTCATGAAAAGCAGTTATTAAGATCATTCCCGGTCACTGTACAAATGAAAAAAGGCAGGCGGAAGTTTGTTCCGTCTGCCACCTTTTATTTCAGTTTTCAGAGATTAGGCTCCGCTTTATTCAGCCCCCGGTGTTCAGGTTCTTCTGTATTTAATTTCAGAACTCAGACTCTTCAGCATTCAGACCTCAGCGCTCAGGTTCTTCTGTATGCAGGTCTCAGCTCTCTGATGTGTTTTCTTCCGGTTCTTTTCTTCTCAGAATATCAAACGGCTCTGCCTCCTCGGAGAGCTTCACATGCAGCTCCTGCTTCGGATGAGGAGCAGATGTCATCTGCTCTCCTTCTGCAGTTCGGATATCCAGCACCTCTGCGATCACATTTCTTCCGTCCGGCTTCATGATCTCGATCTTTTCACCGACTGTGAATTTATTTTTCTGCTCGAATACAAGATAGCCGTCTGCGTCCTTATGCTGAATCAGACCGAGATAAGTATAAGCCCGCACATAGGTGTTGCTGTCATAGATCTGATCGTCATGATCCGGTCGTCCGTAGAAGAAGCCGGTCGTAAAATGACGATAGGTACAGTCGGAGATCTGCTCTCTATACCAGTCGAGCTTCGCCTCATACTCCTTCGGATCCCTCTCATAGGCATCCATCGCAAGGCGGTAGGTCCGGGCACAGGTCGCCACATACAGCGCGGTCTTCATGCGCCCCTCGATCTTAAAGCTGTCAATTCCGGCCTCATAGAGATCGGGAAGATGGTCGATCATGCACAGATCTCTGGAGTTGAAAATATAGGTCCCGCGCTCATTCTCCTCAACGGGCATATATTCTCCCGGGCGTGTCTCCTCCATCACCGCGTACTTCCAGCGGCACGGGTGTGTACAGGCTCCCCTGTTTGCATCCCTTCCTGCCAGATAGCTGCTGAGCAGGCATCTGCCTGAATAGGAAATACACATAGCACCGTGAATAAAGGTCTCGATCTCAAGATCCTCCGGGATATGCGCGCGGATATCCCTGATCTCATTCAGAGAGAGTTCCCTTGCCGTTACCACACGTGTCGCACCCAGTCTCTTCCAGAAAAGAGCTGTGGCATAATTCGTGTTATTCGCCTGTGTACTGATATGCAGATCAATATCCGGACAGTTCTGCTGAGCAAGATCAAACATCCCCGGATCCGCAACCAGGATCGCATCCGGCTTCAGCTCACCGAGTTCCCTGAAATATACAGCTGCCTGTTCCAGATCCGCGTCATGTGCATAAATATTTGCGGTCACATACACCTTCACATTATGGGCATGGGCAAACTCGATTCCCTCGCGCATTTCCTCTCTGGAAAAATTCTTTGCCTTTGCCCGCAATCCGAAGGCATCACCGCCGATATAAACCGCATTTGCGCCGTAAAGAACGGCGACCTTTAAAACCTCTAAGCTTCCTGCCGGAATCAGAAGTTCCGGATGTCTGTTCTGCATATAAGTTCCTTTCGCAACAGCCCGAACCGCATTCGGACTGTCTGTATTTCATGAATGAAGTGATTGCTTTACGCTGACTGCAAGTCCGTCTCCCAGAGGAAGAATGACTGTTTCCAGCTCGGGATCCCGGCTGATCGCCGTCAGATATTCCCGCATTCGTTTATAAATGGTGCGGTCTCTCCTGTCAATCGCATAGTGCGATTCCAGGAGGTCTCCGTCCTGCAGACAATTATCGGAAATCAGAACACCGCCCTCTGCGAGAAGCCGCTTTGCTTCCCGAAGGAAATGAATATACTGCCCCTTTGCGGCGTCCATGAAAATCAGGTCAAAGCTTCCGTCAAGCCCGGGAAGGATCTCGCCGGCATCACCCGTCAGAAAGGTGATCCGTTCTTCCATCCCAGCTTTTCTGAAATTCTCTCTCGCTATGGGGATCCGCTTCTCATAATTCTCGATGGTAGTCACATGTGCCTCTGAATTCTCACAGATCAAAAGCGCAGAAAAACCGACGGCGGTTCCGATTTCGAGAACCGTCCCCGGTTTTTTCATTTTCAGCAGGGTTCGCAGCACCCGCTGTGTATCTCTTCTGATGATCGGAACCTGAGAATGTATTGCTTCCTCCTCAAGCGCATCGAGGAATTCCGAATTGCCCGCATCCAGAGAATCCAGAAACAGAGAGAGTCTCGGATTGGCAAAAAGCGGCAGATCCCGGGTCATGAAGCTTCCTCCGTCTCTTCCTTTGTCTGTGAGGGCTGGCCTTCCGTATTGATGCCGGCGATGATCTCCATCATTTCAGTGGGCTTCTGTGAGGTATTCAGAATATAGGTACCGCCGATCATTTTATTGTGATACGCGGAGAAACGCGCCTGTCCGGCGAAGATCCGCGCACTTTCAACGAGACCGTTCTCCTTCAATATCTTTCCGACCTCACTGTCCGACGGATCACTCGGAATCGTGACCGTCACATCGGAACCGGGAGCCGCCTCCAGGGCCTGTTCGTCAAAAATCGAATAAGTAAAATGATAAGCTGAGGTGCCCATCATAATGATCAGAACAATGGCAATGATCGAAATCAGCAGACTGATCGCAGAATGTCTTCTTTCTGCCTTTATCTCCTTATTCAGTCCTTTCTTTTTTTCACTCATAGTCAGTATCCTTTCTCCGGGTATCCGGGGATTGCCAGATCCAGTGAATCATACAGTCCGTTCTCAACAGCCCGCACTGTACGCACAAGCGCTTCCTCCGCCTCCAAAAATGCTGCGATCTCCGGATTCTTCAGCAGTCTTTCATATCTCTCAGAAAAACGCTCTGCATACGCCTGCAGATCCGTACTCTCAGGCTGTGCCGCATATGCGATCGTATCCTGCCTGAAAGCAGACACCTCGGCAGCTGCCTCGGGCAGCTCTGCCAGTCTGCTTCTGCATTTCTGATATTTGATATATGCTTCGTCATTTCTGATTGCTTCGATCAGCTGACCGAGTGATGTTTCAATAGCATCCATACCTATATCCTTACAGTGCCGCTTCCATGATGATCGGGAGAATCATCGGTCTTCTCTGTGTTCTCTTCCATACAAAATCGCTCAGAGCATCCTTGATTTCCGATTTGATCTTTCCCCAGTCCGTGACATTTCTGTCGAGGCAGAGGAAAACAGCATCCTCAACTACTCTGCCCGCTTCATCCATCAGATCCTCTGACTCCCGGACAAACACAAATCCCCTTGAGATCAGATCCGGTCCCGAGAGCAGATGATTGCTGTGCTGCTCCAAAGTAAGCACCACAACGATAATGCCGTCCTGTGCGAGATGCTGACGATCGCGAATGACAATATTTCCCACATCGCCGACGCCGAGGCCGTCTACAAGAATTCCGCCGGTCTGCACCTTTCCGATAATTCTTGCCTTCTCCTCGGAAATTTCCAGCACATCTCCCGTATGAAGAAGCAGGATATTCTCATGAGGAATTCCGAGAGATGCTGCGATCTGTCCCTGCGCCTGCAGATGTCTTCTCTCTCCGTGAACAGGGATCGCATACTTCGGCTTTACCAGAGAATAGATCAGCTTAATATCCTCCTGGCAGGCATGACCGGATACATGTGCATCCTGGAAGACGACCTGCGCACCAATCTCGGCAAGTTCATTGATGACGTTTGAAACCGCTTTTTCATTTCCGGGAATCGGATGAGAAGAAAATACGATCACATCGCCCGGAATGATCTTAACTTTTCTGTGAATATTGGCAGCCATTCGGGAAAGTGCGGCCATGGATTCACCCTGGCTTCCCGTTGTGACCAGTACGCACTTTTCAGGCGGCATATTTGCCATTTCCTCCAGAGTGATCAAAGTTTTGCCGGAATCATCAATGTATCCCAGCTCCACAGCGGTTCCGATGACATTGACCATAGATCTGCCTTCCAGACAGACCTTCCGTCCGTATCTTCTGGCAGAATTAATAATCTGCTGCACACGATCCACGTTAGATGCAAAAGTAGCAATGATCAGCCTGGAATTCTGGTGCTCCAGAAAGATCCGGTCAAAGGCCGCTCCTACCGTTCTTTCCGACATGGTATATCCGGCCCGCTCCGCATTTGTACTGTCACAGAGCAGTGCCAATACGCCCTTTTTGCCGATTTCCGCAAACCGCTGAAGATCGATCGCATCGCCGTAAACCGGTGTGTAATCCACCTTAAAGTCGCCGGTATGAACAACAATGCCTGCAGGAGAATAGATCGCGAGAGCTGCCGCATCCTGAATACTGTGATTGGTCTTAATAAATTCGATCCGGAAATCGCCGAGATTGATAGACTGACCGAATCTGACGACCTTTCTTTTCACGGTCTTCATCATCTCGTGTTCTTCCAGCTTTTTTTCGATCAGCGCCATGGTAAGCTTTGTGGTGTAAATCGGAATGTTGACCTTCTGAAGAACATAGGGAATCGCACCGATGTGATCCTCGTGGCCGTGTGTGATCACAAAGCCCTTTACTTTACTGTAGTTTTCCTCCAGGTAGGTGACATCCGGAATCACAAAATCGATTCCGAGCATATCTTCCTCCGGAAAAGCGAGACCACAGTCTACCACAACGATACTGTCCTGATATTCGAACGCAGTCATATTCATACCGATCTGGTCTAATCCACCGAGCGGTATGATCTTCAGCTTCTCTGTGGAATTGTTTTGTTTTTTCAAAAATTACCTCCTTATATGCCGAGAGAGGCGCCATCTCTCCGTGCCGCCTCAAAAAGATCCTGTATTCTGATACAGAATCCCTATAGGAAATCCGTGTCGTTTCCGTTCACATACGGATTTCGGTGTCTTCCATTGTCTCTTCGAATACCTTAAGGAGAGCTCTCAGTTCCGTTTCATCTTCCACGGGTACATAATCAGCTTCCTCAGAGGAATCCGGTGAGATATCTTTTAAAATCAAGGCCTCTGCTTCCTCGTCATCCGTGTCCGCTGTAACCAGAAGATAGTTCACGCCGTTCACACGAGTCTGCTCCTCGATATAAAATTTAATGATCGTGCCGTCGTCGGCAATAAATTCAATTGCTTCCATTTCCATTGTTTAAATATCCTTCCAGGATCAATACTGCCGCGATCTTATCCACATACTTCTTATAGTCTTCGCGCCGGACACCGCTCTCGGCAAGAATCTCTTCCGCCTCCAGTGTCGTGAGACGCTCATCAGACAAAAAGACAGGAATCTCAAATCTCTTCTCAAGTTCTTTTTTGAACTCAAGCGTTTTCTGAGCCCTGTCCCCGATTGAATCATCCATATTGAGAGGATAGCCCAATACGATTGCAGTGATCCCGAACTCATCCACAAGCTCTCCGATTCTTCGGAGAGTCCTGCGCAGATGATTCTCTTTCTCACGCCAGATGGTTTCCACGCCCTGAACCGTAATGCCTAATGCATCCGTCACTGCCACTCCGACAGTTTTTGAGCCAAAATCAAGCCCGAGTATCCTCTTTTTACTTCCAGCTTCCTGTCCTGTCATGCTTCCCAGGATCCGTTCTTAATATATTCACGGAGAAGCTCTTCTACAAGTTCATCGCGCTCGACCTTCATGATCATGCTGCGCGCACCTTTATAATTGGTAATATATGTCGGATCTCCGGACATGATATAACCAACGATCTGATTAACCGGATTATATCCCTTTTCGGTCATCGCATGATAAACGACGTCCAGAACCTGCTTTACAGAGATTTCCGGTTCGGATTTCACCTTGAAAAATTGTGTATTCTCAGATAAATTTGACATTCTTTTCCTCGTAACCTGAACCTATTGATTGTTTTATTCTACTCTTCTTTTTGTGATTAGTAAAGTCCCAGTCACAGAGTAACCGTTCCGTCCGGATTCGCACGTCTGATCCGGCACACGCTCAGCGATCCCGGTTCAAAGCTTCCCGCAGGAGCCTGCACCTCGAGATATTCCCTGGAATGTCCCACAAGAATTCTCCCGTCCGGACTCTCCTTCTCCTCTTCCCAGAGGACCTCGATCTCACGGTCAAGACAGCTTTTCGCGTATTCTTCCTGACGTTTTCTGTCCAGTTCAAGAAGCCTTCCGCTTCTGACCTTCTTGATGTTCTCCGGCACCTGTTCCTTCATAGCTGCGGCAGCAGTGCCTGTCCGCTTGGAATATTTAAAAACATGTGTATGCGCAAAACGGATGCTCTCCGTAAATGAATAGGACTCGGCAAATTCCTCATCGGTCTCACCGGGGAATCCCACAATAATATCCGTGGTCAGAGCCGGATTATCAAAGTACTTTCTGAGAAGCGCACATTTCTCCGCGTATTCCCTTGTCCTGTATTTTCGCTTCATCCGCTCCAGGGTCGCATCACATCCGCTCTGCATGGAGAGATGAAACTGAGGACAGATCTCCGGTATTTCGGAAATCGCCCGGACAAACTCTTCCGTCATGATTCCCGGCTCCAGAGATCCGAGACGAACGCGTTCGATCCCCTCTATTCCGGCGATACCGCGAATCACCTCAAGCAGATAGGTATTTGTCTCTGCCTGATCCGCAAACGGTGTCTGTCTGTTTTCACCCGGAGCCTCAATGTCCAGTCCGTAGGAGCTGATATGGATCCCCGTAAGCACGACCTCGCGATATCCCAGATCCGCAAGATGCTTCGCCTCCTCCAGAATTTCCCTCGAAGCACGGCTTCTGACTCTTCCCCTCACATAAGGGATCATGCAATAAGAACAGAATTGATTGCATCCGTCCTGGATCTTCATGAATGCGCGGGTGTGTTCCCCCGCATCTGCCATTCCCAGTTCCTCATAGCTGCGGGAAGCGGCAATGCTTCCCACCATCTCTGTCTTCTTTGCACCTTCTTTTTCATCCATGAATTCGGAGATCACCTCGACGACCGCCGCTTTGTTGTCATTTCCGATCAGAAGATCTACAGAGTGATCCTCTCTCAGCGCATCTGCCGCATCCTGTACATAGCATCCGACTGCCACAACTACAGCTTCTGAATTCTTTTCCTTTGCACGATGCAGCATCTGGCGCGACTTCCTGTCTGCCATGTTCGTAACGGTGCAGGTATTGACAATATATACATCGGCAGTCTCATCAAACGGAACGATCTCATAGCCCGCATCCGCAAGTTTTCTTGCCATTGCCTCGGTTTCGTAGGCATTTACTTTGCACCCGAGATTGTGAAGTGCCGCTCTCTTTTTCATATTTTCTCCTGTAATTTTCCCCTTGACAAAGCAAATATTTCGGGATAGATTAAGGTATCGTAAGCTCGGAAGGGCTTATATGTATCAAATTAACAGCAAATGAACGGAGGTGTTTTCTATGAAAACCGTAAAGGTTTCCCTGAATTCCATCGACAAAGTCAAGACGTTCGTGAATGATATCAACAGATTTGATTTCGATTTTGATCTTGTATCCGGCAGATATGTCATTGATGCAAAATCCATCATGGGTATCTTCAGTCTGGATCTCTCCAAACCGATCGATCTGAATATTCACGCAGAAGGCGACAATCTTCAGGAAGCTCTGTCTGTCCTTCATTCCTACATTCTTGACTAATTCCTGACTGTGTAAGTCAGGGCAGGAATACTGCCATTTTGAAAAGCTCGAGGTTCAGCCTCGAGCTTTTTATTTTACCTCTTTACTTTACCATGATCGTCTCTGTTGTCTCGATCGCAGTCTTTACAAGGTCATCGATCTTCTCTTTCAGATGTGTCTCGGATCTCTCAATGATCTTCAGATTCGGCTTTGTGACCGGATGCTTTGCGACAAAGATCGTACAGCAGTCTTCATAGGGAAGAATGGATGTATCGTAGGTATCGATCTTCTTGGATATTTCCACGATATCATTCTTGTCGAATCCGATCAGCGGTCGATAAACCGGAAGCGTACAGACATCATTTGTGCAGAGAAGAGACTGCATGGTCTGACTTGCCACCTGTCCGATACTCTCTCCGGTAACCAGACCGAGATCTCCGTCCTCAAGAGCAAACTGCTCTGCGATTTTCATCATATATCTTCTCATGATAATGGTCAGCTCCTCATGGGGGCACTGATCATAAATATAGAGCTGAATATCTGTGAAGTTGACAATGTGCAGACGAATCGGGCCTGTATACCGGGAAACGATCTTAGCCAGATCAATGACCTTCTGCTTTGCCCGCTCGGATGTATAGGGCGGTGCATGGAAATAAGTAGCATCCAGCGTAACGCCTCTCTTGGCAACCATCCATCCTGCCACCGGGCTGTCGATTCCGCCTGAAAGGAGGAGCATTGCCTTTCCGTTGGTTCCGACCGGCATTCCGCCCGGTCCCGGAATGACCTTGGAATAAATAGATACCTGTCCTCTGATCTCCACGTCGAACATAATATCCGGGTGATGAACGTCTACGTGCATGTCCGGGAATTCATTCAGAATTGCCTCTCCCAGCGCAGCATCAAGCTGCATGGAGGTCATCGGAAATGCTTTGTTGACTCTGCGCACCTTTACCTTAAAGGTCTCGTGTGAGCCCGGATGCTCTTTCCTTACATAGTCCAGCATGTCAGACTTCAGCTTCTCGAAATCTCCTGTCTCGTAAACAACTACGGGACAGATTCCCACGATTCCGAAAATACGGGTCAGAGAAGAAATGACTTCGTCATATCCCCAGCTGCCTGCGCAGCGCACGTAGATACGGCCGCGCTCCTTTGTTACCTCGAATTCACCTTCCAGACCCTTTAATACGCCGCGGATCCTGGCAGCAAGCGCATCCTCAAAGATATTGCGGTTTTTTCCTTTTAACCCGATCTCTCCGTACTTAATCAAAAATGTATCGTACATATCTATTCCGTTCTCCATCTCCTGCCCGACCGGCAGGGTGCTGTATGAAAGTGCTTCAGATATTCTTTCTGAGTGCAGCCCCTCTGAGCGTCTCAGTGTGCGCGGTATCTGCGCAGCATGGGAAGGTACTTTCTCAGTACATCCAGCGTAAAATCAATTTCTTCCATTGTATTCTCCGGACAGAAGCTGAATCTGACCGAAGAGGTCGTCTCCTCCTTCGGCGCATGAATAGCCGACAAAGTCGGAGAGGCAGAGCGCTTGTGCGTCGAGCATGCGGATCCGGCGGATACATAAATCCCCTGATCCTCCAGTGTGTGAAGCAGAACTTCCGCCCCCACTCCCGGGAATGCCGCGTTTACAATATGCGGAGCTCCTGTGCGCCCCGGCTGACCGTGAATCACACAGCCGCCCATTTCCGTAAGACCGCTTATCAGATGCTCCTTTAATAAATAGAGCTGTTCTATCTTGGCATCAAAATCAGTGTATGCCTCTCTCGCCGCCACAGCAAGTCCCGCAATTCCGGGAACGTTTTCGGTTCCGGAGCGCATGCCGCCCTGCTGCCCGCCGCCGTACAGAACAGGAAGAACATGGGTGTGTTTATTTAAATACAGGAACCCCGTTCCCTTCGGTCCGTGCAGCTTATGTCCGCTGACAGAGAGCGCATCGATCCCCATATCCCTGGGGATCATGCGATACTTGCCGAAGGCCTGTATCGCATCCACATGATACAGCGTCTTCGGATTCTTTTCATGCACAAGCTTTGCAGCCTGCTCAACGGGAACGACCGAGCCGATCTCATTGTTTACAAACATAGTGGATACGACCAGAGTATCCTCTGTCACCGCATTGCCGAGGAATTCAAGATCCAGATTTCCCTCCCTGTCAACGGGGACTCTGACGATCTCAAAGCCAAGGCGCTCCAAAAAGGCCGCAGGCTCAGCCACAGCAGGATGCTCCATCTCGGTTGTAACAATACGCTTCCCCGATCTGCGGCCGGCAAGAGCGCCGCCGATCACCGCAAGATTGTTCGCCTCTGTTCCTCCGGAGGTGAAAATGATCTCGCTTTCATCCGCCTTCAGGATACCGGCGATTACAGATCTTGCCTCACGTATGTAGTGTTCGGCTTCAACGCCCTTCTGATGCAGAGAGGACGGATTGCCGTAGTCTTCGCGCAATGTTTTTTCCATCACCTCAACGACCGCCTCTGAGGGACGTGTTGTAGATGAATTATCAAAATATATTTCTCTCATAGCCTTCGATTATAGCACAGTTCTTCTTTTTATGGTGCGGGAATCGCATGCGAATATCCCTCTATTCATGTTACAATAGAATTGTCCGAAACACCTGATTTCCAACACCGGCGGGAATCTTCTCCGCACGGTATATACTTTCGGTGAGACCGGCACTTTTACCGTCATCTGTTTTCACCGACACTTGAGGAGTTCTATCACAATGCAGAATTACAGAATGACCGTCCGCTATGACGGTACCCGCTATAACGGCTGGCAAAAGCAGGGCAATACCGAAAACACGATCCAGGGCAAGCTTGAGACGCTGCTGACCCGCATGTGCGGATCTCCGGTCAGTGTTCAGGGAGCAGGAAGGACAGATGCCGGCGTGCATGCAATGGGTCAGGTCGCACATTTCCACGCAGATACCGAAATGACCGTCATGGAGATCAGAGATTATTTAAATACCTATCTTCCCGATGATATCGGCGTCACCGAGGTGGATATTGCCGCCCCGCGCTTTCACAGCAGACTGAATGCAACCATGAAAACCTATGTTTACCGCATTGCCAGAAACAAGCCGTCTCATATTTTTGACAGAAAATATGTCTGCTTTTATGAGGGCGACCTCAATATTATGGCCATGAAGACCGCAACCCTGCAGTTAATCGGCGAACACGATTTCAAAACTTTCTGCGGAAATCCGCGCATCAGAAAATCAACTGTCCGCACCATCAAATCCATACGCATCACAGACACACCTGATGAGATCACCATCACTTACACGGGAACCGGCTTTCTTCAGTACATGGTACGCATTCTGACCGGCACGCTCATCGAAGTCGGCGAAGAAAAGCGCAACCCCTATGATATGAAGAAACTCCTCGCTGCAAGGGACAGATCTCTTGCGGGTCCTACCGCTCCGCCCTGCGGTCTGACACTCATGGAAGTCCGATATGACTGATCGTCCTAAAAAGGATCGCTGTATCACAAGATACGGCGATCCTTTTTTCCAAAGTACATGCAGTACTTACTGCTTTTGGAATACGATGGATGACCATTCACCCATATGATTCGTCTCTACCGGCACAAGCCCTGTCTTCCGTGCGGCCTCCAAAACGATATCCTCCCGTGTGGTGAGAATACCGGAAGTGATATAATATCCGCCCTTCTTTAAGTGTGCCGGAATCTGTGCGGTCAGTGGGCTCAGAATCTCCGCAATGATATTTGCGGCCGCAACCTCATAGCATTCTTCTCCTGCTGCTTTCTGGACCGCAGCATCATCGATCAGATTTCCCAGTACCACTTCAAAGTCCTGCTCGCGCACATCGTTCTGTCTGAGATTATCCGCAATTGCCGGGATCACATTCGGATCCAGATCTGTTGCAAATACATGCTCAGCTCCGCTCTTCAGCGCTATAATGCCGAGAATGCCGCTTCCCGTTCCCACATCAAGAAATCGGTCTCCCTCTTTCACATATTTTCTGAGGGCGCGGATGGCAAGCTGGGTAGATTCATGACTTCCTGTTCCGAACGCAGTGCCCGGATCGATGTGCAGCACCATGGCTGCATCCTTTGCCGGCTCCGCATCCTCTTCCCAGGTGGGCACGATCGCAATATCGTCTACCCTGAAGGAGTGGAAAAACTCCTTCCAATTGTTGATCCAATCCTCCTCGGCTGTGTTCGATACCTCGATCGTTCCCTCGCCGATGTCCATAAACGCCATCAGTTCCAGAAGTCCCGCCTGGACCTGATCGAGAATATAGTCCTCATCGTCATCTTCGCCGAGATAAAAGGAAATGCGCGCCTTATGATCGTCCTCCGGCAGCTCCGGTACGACATCGCCGAGAAGTCCTCCGCTCTCCTCTGCGGAAAGCGGCTTCTTATCCTCGATCTCGATACCGGTGATTCCCTTTTCCATGAGCATTGCAGTAACAAGCTCTTCTGCTTCTTCCGTTGTCTTAATTGTATACTTAGACCATTCCATCAGCGTTCTCCGCATGCCTTCGCATATGACTCAAGAGCTTCCTTCTGCTCCTTGCTGAGCTTAGTCGGAACCTCCACGACCAGGGTTACATAATGATCGCCTCTTCTGTTCTTATTCTGAACAGAGGGCACACCCTTCCCCTTCAGACGAATTCTGGTATCCGTCTGTGTACCCGGCTTGATCTTGGACTTTACTTCACCGTCGATCGTCTTGATCTTAATTTCACCGCCGAGTGCTGCGGTTGCAAAGGAGATCGGTGCTGTAGAATACAGGTTCATATCATCTCTCTGGAAGATCGGATGACGCGCTACCCGTACTTCTACGAGCAGATCGCCTCTCGGACCGCCGTTGACGCCCGGCTCACCCTTTTCACGGATACGAACACTCATGCCGTTGTCGATTCCGGCCGGGATCGCAACCTTGATCTTCTTTCTGACAGTTGTAAATCCGGTTCCGCCGCACTTCGGGCATCTGTCCTTAATGATCTTGCCGGTTCCGCGGCAGTCCGGACAAACGGTCTCAGACTGCATCATGCCGAAAATAGACTGCTGCTGGGTAATCACGCGGCCTGTGCCGCCGCAGCGCCTGCAGGTCTCCGGGGATGTGCCCGGCTTTGCACCGGTGCCTCCGCAGTTTTCACAGGCTTCACGGAAGTTCAATTCAATTTCCTTCTCGCAGCCGAATACCGCTTCTTCGAAAGTAATATTCACAACAGCACGGACATTCGCACCGCGCATAGGTCCGTTATTTGCGGCTCTTGAAGACGATCTTCTGCTGCCGCCCCCAAACAGATCGCCGAACAGATCGCCGAAGATATCACCCATATCTCCGCCGTTGAAATCAAATCCTCCGTATCCGGCTCCGGCACCGCCGTTCTCAAAGGCCGCATGACCGAACTGATCATACTGCTGTCTCTTCTGGGGATCACTGAGGATAGAATATGCCTCGGAAGCCTCCTTAAACTTTTCAGCCACCTCTTCATTTCCGGCGTTATTATCCGGATGATACTTCTTTGCAAGCTTCCGGTATGCTTTTTTCAGTGCTGCATCGTCGGCATTTCTGTCGACACCGAGCACCTCATAGTAATCTCTCTTGTCTGCCATATTGATTCTCCGATATTCATGGCAACAGCTCCCCTCTTCGGGGAGCTGTAAAATACCCATTTTTTACATTTCAAAAGGATCCGTAAAAGCGCTTCATTCGCACTCCCTTTTCTTATACCTCGGTATAATCCGCATCTACAACATCGTCGTCAGCCGGATTACTGCCCTGTGCGGAGCCGTCAGCCTGTCCCGCAGCTGCCTGCTGAGCTGCCTGAGCCTGCTCATAGAGCTTTGCGAACAGCTTCTGAGAGCTCTCTGTAAGCTTGTCGCTTGCTGCCTTGATCTCATTGACATCTGCATCGCTGAGCATCGCAGACGCATCTGTATGCTTTGCAAGGATGTCCTTTAATGCCTGAAGATCAGCTTCAACCGCAGCCTTATCGTTTGCATCCAGCTTGTCGCCGGCACTGTTCATCGCATCTTCTACCTGGAATGCAAGAGAGTCTGCGTTATTCTTTACATCCAGACCTTCCTTGCGCTTCTTGTCCTCAGCCTCAAACTGCTGAGCCTCCTGAACAGCCTTCTCGATATCTGCGTCGGACATATTGGATCCGCCTGTGATCGTGATATGCTGTTCCTTGCCTGTGCCGAGATCCTTAGCGGAAACATTCACGATACCGTTTGCATCGATATCGAAGGTAACCTCGATCTGCGGAACGCCTCTTCTTGCCGGAGCGATGCCGTCCAGACGGAACTGTCCGAGAGACTTGTTATCCTTTGCGAACTGACGCTCACCCTGAAGGACATTGATGTCAACAGCTGTCTGATTATCTGCGGCAGTGGAGAATACCTGGCTCTTCTTTGTCGGAATAGTGGTATTTCTCTCGATCAGTCTGGTTGCTACGCCGCCCATTGTCTCGATGGAAAGAGAAAGCGGTGTGACGTCCAGAAGAACGATATCGCTTGCATTTTCTTCTTCGCCGGAAAGCTTGCCGCCCTGGATGGAAGCACCCAGTGCCACACACTCATCCGGATTCAGATTCTTGCTCGGCTCTTTTCCTGTCAGGGCCTTAACTTTATCCTGAACAGCCGGGATACGTGTGGAGCCGCCGACCAAGAGGACCTTTGTCAGATCAGCTGCCGTAAGGCCTGCATCTGCAAGTGCCTTCTGTACCGGAGCAACCGTACGCTCAACAAGATCGCGTGTCAGTTCGTTGAACTTTGCTCTTGTCAGATCCATATCCAGATGCTTCGGACCCTCGGGTGTCGGTGTGATGAACGGCAGGTTGATGTTTGTTGTCATCGCGAAGGAAAGCTCCTTCTTTGCTTTCTCTGCAGCTTCCTTCAGTCTCTCAAGAGCCATGCTGTCCTGAGAAAGATCAACGCCTTCCTTCTTCTTGAACTCGTCGATCAGATAGCGTGTGATCGCATTGTCGAAATCATCACCGCCGAGAAGTCCGTCGCCGTTAACTGCCAGAACCTCGATGATACCATCACCGATATCAATAATAGAAACGTCGAATGTACCGCCGCCGAGATCGAAGACCATGATCTTCTGCTCTGTCTCGTTATCCAGACCGTAAGCAAGTGCTGCGGCAGTCGGCTCATTGATAATACGCTCAACTGTAAGACCTGCGATCTTTCCTGCATCCTTTGTTGCCTGACGCTGAGCATCATTGAAGTAAGCCGGAACCGTGATAACTGCCTGAGTAACTGTCTCGCCGAGATAATTCTCTGCATCCTTCTTCAGTGTTGCAAGGATCATGGAAGAGATCTCCTGCGGTGTGTAATCTCTGCCGCCGGCATTTACCTTCTCGTTTGTTCCCATCTTTCTCTTGATAGATGCGATGGTATTTGCAGAGTTTGTAACCGCCTGACGCTTAGCCTTCTCACCGACAAGTCTCTCGCCGTCCTTTGCAAATGCAACTACGGACGGTGTTGTTCTTGCACCTACCGCATTTGTGATGACTGTCGGCTGTCCGCCTTCCATAACTGCCACACAGCTGTTAGTTGTTCCAAGATCGATACCAATAATTTTACTCATAATTTTCTCCTCCTGTATCTGATAATATCCGCTGATCTATATAAGAAATACTCGTGCGGATGGTTCGAATATTCCTTCGGCATGTCTTCCTTTTGAAAATGAAAGAACTGCTTGTTTAATTTGCCACCTTAACCATGGAATGACGGATCACCGCTCCCCTGTAGGTATAACCCTTCTGAAACTCTTCAACGATGATTCCGTCTCCGAAATCTTCGTCCTCAACATGCATGACCGCATTATGAAGATTGGGATCAAAAGGCTTTTCCGCTGTCTCGATCGGTTCCACGCCGATATCTGTCAGAGCCTTGACGAACTGCTTGTAGATCATGTCCATTCCCTGTGCGTAGGGATCATCTTTTTGATCCTCGGGGATCTGGGCCAGTCCGCGCTCAAAATTGTCAAGCACCGGAAGGATCTTGGTCAGCGCATCCTTGACAGCATAAGTGTAAATATCTGCCTTTTCTTTTTCTGTGCGCTTGCGGAAGTTATCGTACTCCGCCATCAGCCTCAAATGCTGATCCTTCAGGTGGGCAAGCTCTTCCTCTTTTTTCTTCAGCTCCTTCTTTTCTTTTCTTCCGAAAAGATTGATTCCGGAGCCGTCCTCTTCCGATTCTTCCTCATCCGCGGAAGCTTCCTCTGTTTCTGTATCATCAACGGAAGTTTCTTCGTTCTGCTCTGCAGATTCTTCAACTGTTTCCTCTTCAACAGCCTCCGCTTCCTGTTCGGCAGCAGCTGCTTCTGCAGCTTCCTCAGATAACTTCTTCTCTTCTTCTGTCAATTACTGTTTCCTCTCTTTCTCCTCCGGTTCCTCGCTGTTGATCACGGAGTCCTTTTTAAATACATCATTCAGCGTTGCACGGAAGGTTTTCAGGTTATCCATGACCTTCTCGTAATCCATGCGCTTCGGTCCGATAATACCGATCGTTCCCTGAAGGCCTTCACCCAGCTCATAGGTTGCTGTCACAACACTGCAGTCCTTCATGGAATCAACAGGACTTTCTTCGCCGATATAAACCTGAATGCCGCTGTTCTCGCGCTTTCCGTCATCGGATTCATTCAGCAGCTCTGCAAGTCCGTCCTTTTCCTCCAGTGCGGTGATCAGGCGGCTGGCCTTTTCTCCGTTTGCGAGCTCGGGATAACGGAAAATATTATTTGCACCGCTGGTATAAATTGTCATATCCTCATCTGTCTCTGCCCTGACCACCTCAGCGATCGTATCCAGCACATCGTTGACGATCGCACTGTGCCCGTCGGATTCCTCTTTAATATTGGAAATCAGCCCCAGGTTGATCTCAGAGAGAGACAATCCGTTGAGACGGGTATTGAGCAGCAGATTCAGTTTAAGCACTGTCTCCTCATCAATATCCTCATTGAGGTCAAGAATATGATTTTTGACAATGTTTCCGTCGATCACGACTACATTCAGCAGCTGTCTCGGGCCCAGCCTTGAGAGCTGTATGAATTTCACCTTATTGCCCACGTAGGACGGCGCAGAAATCATGGTCGTGTACTGTGTATTGTTTGCCAGCATCTTCACGACCTGCTTCAGGATTTCCTCCATACGATTTGTCTTCGCAATCATCAGCGAATTCATGGTGGCAACCTGCTGTGTTTTTTCATTTACAAGATGATCGACATAATAGCGATAGCCCTTATCGGAAGGAATACGGCCGGCAGAGGTATGCGGCTGAATAATGTATCCCATCTCTTCCAGATCAGACATCTCATTGCGAATCGTCGCTGAGCTCAGATGCAGATCCGTGTATTTGGAAATCGTTCTGGATCCGACAGGCTCGCCGGTACTGAGGTAAGTCTGTATAATCGCTTCTAATATGATCCTTTTTCTTTCATCCATTTCCAGACATCTATCCTTCTTGTGGTTGTTAGCACTCAAGATATTGGAGTGCTAACATCTTTTATCCATAATATACGCTTGGTGTTTCGCATTGTCAATACCTCTTTTATCTGAAAGTAAAATCATGAATGCAGGCGGCTTCCCATAACCGACCTGATAGCAGCTCGTGCAGGCACGGCTTCTGCCGGGCGGCTTATCACGCAAAGACGGGGCAGGATCTCTCCTGCCCCGTCTTTCTTACATCTGATGTCTCACGACAGCATATTCGTCTCCGTTTCTGTAGAACGGACATTCCGGCTTCGGGTTCGTATAGAACCGGACCGCATCATCCTCATCCATCTGCACATCGCAGATCCACTCTTCGTTTTCCTCGTCGTAAAAGAAGTTGGCACAGGAATCACACATGTTTCCACTCATGCTTTTCCTCCCCTGTTATAATTTTTCTTCCTATTATATGTTTTTGCTGTCCGCTTTTTCCGGGGGCCTTCCGATGCCTTTGCCGCCTCCCGGCTCGCTTTTCTCATGCGCCTGTCTGTATCTGAAGCATCATCCAGATTCTGTTTCAGCTCCACCATCTTGTCTCTAAGCTCTGCAGCCATCTCAAAGTTCAGCTCGGCGGCCGCGGCGCGCATCTGCTTTTCCACCTTCTCGATCAGATCACGCAGCTCATCGGCGTTCATATCCTCAGGTGCTCTTCCCAGATCTTCCTCTGTCTGTGCGACCTCTCTGGAGATCGAGATCAGATCACGGACGGATTTCCGGATCGTCTGCGGGGTGATGCCGTTCGCCTCATTGTAGCCCTGCTGCAGGATCCTTCTGCGCTTCGTCTCATCGATCGCCTTCCGCATAGAATCCGTCATCGTATCCGCATACATGATCACGTGTCCGTCCGCATTACGCGCAGCACGCCCGATTGTCTGAACAAGAGAGGTCTCCGATCTTAAAAATCCCTCTTTGTCCGCATCCAGAATTGCGACAAGCGTGATCTCCGGAATATCCAGACCCTCGCGCAGAAGATTAATACCGACCAGCACATCGAACACGTCCAGACGCATGTCACGTATGATCTGCGTTCTCTCAAGTGTATCGATATCCGAATGAAGATATCGCACCCGGATCCCCAGATCCTTCATATAATCCGTAAGATCCTCAGCCATGCGCTTTGTCAGCGTCGTGATCAGCACCTTGTTGTGATTCGCAACTTCCTTGTGCACCTCACCGATCAGATCATCGATCTGCCCTTCCACCGGACGTACCTCTACCTCCGGATCGAGCAGTCCCGTCGGACGGATGATCTGTTCCGCGCGGAGCAGCTCATGCTGCTCTTCATAGCTTCCCGGGGTGGCGGAAACAAACAGGATCTGATCAATACGCTCCTCGAATTCCCCGAATTCGAGCGGACGGTTATCAAGAGCACTCGGAAGGCGGAAGCCGTAGTTTACCAGCGTGGATTTTCTGCTCCTGTCACCATTGTACATGGCGCCGATCTGAGGCACTGTCTTGTGAGACTCATCTACAATGATCAGAAAATCATTTTTAAAATAATCGATCAGCGTGTAGGGAGGCTGCCCCTCCTCTCTTCCCGTAAGATGGCGGGAATAATTCTCTATTCCGGAGCAGAATCCCGTCTCCTTCATCATTTCCACATCGAAATCTGTGCGCTCTCCGATTCTCTGCGCTTCGATCAGCTTGTCCCTGCTCTTAAAGTAGGCAACCTGCTCTTCCTTTTCGGCTTCTATCGCCTTACAGGCTGCATTCATTCGCTCCTGCGGGACGACATAGAAGGATGCCGGATAAACGGCCGCATAAGTCAGATCGCAGCGAACCGCCCCTGTGAGCAGATCCGTCTGCGAAACACGATCGATCTCATCTCCGAAAAATTCGACTCTGAGTCCGAAATCAGAGGTATCCGCAGGCACGATCTCCACCGTATCTCCCCTGACACGGAAGGTCCCGCGATGAAAATCCATCTCATTTCGTTCATACTGCATGTCGATCAGCTCACGGATCAGCTCATCTCTGTCCTTCTGCATTCCCGGGCGAACAGAAGTCATCATGTTCATGAAATCATCCGGCGCACCGATGCCGTAAATACAGGAAACCGATGCAACAATGATCACATCTCTTCTTTCACTGAGCGAGGAAAGCGCAGAGAGTCTGAGCTTATCGATCTCATCATTGACCGCCGAATCCTTTGCAATATAAGTATCCGAGGAGGGGACATATGCCTCCGGCTGATAGTAATCATAGTAGGAGACAAAGTACTCCACGGCATTTTCCGGGAAAAACTCCTTAAATTCACTGTACAGCTGAGCTGCAAGGGTCTTATTATGGGCGATCACCAGAGTGGGCTTCTGGAGCTCCCTGATCACGTTCGCCATCGTAAAGGTCTTTCCGGATCCGGTCACTCCCAGGAGGGTCTCCGCCTGGTTGCCTGCCTTAAATCCGTCAACCAGCTGTCTGATTGCCTCCGGCTGATCTCCTGTCGGACTGTATTCAGAATGTAATACAAATTTCGCCATATCCCAGTCTCCGTCATTAACAAATTTCTTTTTGCACAGGCGTGTTCGGGACTCTCATCCACAAGAACACGCTCCGGGCGCGCAGGCGGAATGTACTCCGCCGCACGTACAAAAAACGGACCGCATGTAAGTACACACGGCCCGTCTGTTTTTATTTTATCAAACCTTCAGATGTCTCTTGACAGTAATGATCGAGCCAAGAAGACCGATGCCGATACCAAGCATAAGGCTGACCGGCACAACATACCGGAAGACATACTGAATGGAGGGCAGCATTCCCGCCATGATGCTCATAAAGCCGAACCGCTGCATCAGCGTGTTCATAAGCTGTCCGTATCCGAAATACAGAGCGATCAGCGGAATAGCCGCACCGATCACACCGAGGATCAGACCTTCCACAATAAACGGAGCACGAACAAAGGAATCCTTTGCTCCGATCAGCTTCATAATTGCGATCTCATCTTTTCTGACAGAAATACCGACGTTGATGGTATTGGAGATCAGAATAACGGAAACGACAAGGAGGATCAGCACGACAACCGCAGAAACCGCAGTGATCAGTCTGTTCAGATCCTGAAGATTCTCTACTGCCTTTGAGGACTGGTTTACCTGGCGCACACCGTCCATCTGCTCGATCTGTGCCACAACACCGCTCTGGTTCTCAATTTCATCTACCTTTACCGTAAAGCTTGCGGAATTGGCAAGCGGATTATCCTGAAATCCATCAGCCAGCTCGGTATTATTTCCGAGATAAACCTCCTTGAATTCCTCCCATGCCTCCTCTGCAGAGGTATAGGTGGTCTCTGTCACATGCTCCAGAGCACCGATCTGTGTACCGATCGCCTGATGCGCCGCCTCATCTGTACCTTCATCAAAAAGGACCGTGATCGCAACCTGCTCCTCAAGAGAGCGGACCATCGAATCCACATTCAGCAGAATAGATGAGAATACACCGAAAATAAAAATACATACCGCCATCGTAGCAATCGATGCAATCGAGAACATCTTGTTTCTTCCGATATTTTTAAATCCCTGACGGAATTGATATCCGATTGAATTAAGCCTCAATATAACCACCTTCCTCTACGTCATGCGCAATGACACCGCGCTTCATGGTGATGACGCGTTTATTGAATTTGTCGACAAGCTCGCGGTTATGCGTTACCACAAGTACTGTCGTTCCTTGATTGTTGATCTCCTCGAGCAGCTTCATGATGTCGTAGGAATTGCGGGGATCCAGGTTTCCTGTCGGCTCATCGGCAAGCAGGATGTCCGGCTTATTCACAATGGCACGGGCAACAGCCACACGCTGCTGCTCACCGCCGGAGAGTTCGCTCGGGCGGCTGCGATACTTCTCGGCAAGTCCGACCAGCTTCAGGGTTTCCGGAACGCGGCGCTTGATCTCATGATTCGGGCGCTCGATTACGTGCTGCGCAAAGGCAACATTTTCATATACATTTCTGTCATTCAGAAGACGGAAATCCTGGAAGACGACTCCGACGCCTCTTCTGTAGTTCGGGATCTGTCTGTGTCTCAGTGTATTGAGCACTTTTCCGTTTACCGTGAGCGTTCCCTTTGTCGGCTCCAGCTCCTTCAGCAGAAGTCGGATCAGGGTGGACTTGCCGGATCCGCTCTCACCCACAATAAACACGAATTCGCCCTTATCGACGTGAAGAGTCACGGAATCTATTGCTCTCTGACCCTTTTCATAGACCTTACTTACGTGGTCAAGATCAATCATAAAAACCTCCTTAACGCAGAATCGGTTCCCAACGGCGTATCAGCTGCAAGGAACCGAACTCAAACCAGTGTTTAGTACTCAAGTGTCTCCATGTACTTCATATATTTTACGACCATGAGTGCAATCTTGAATGTAATTGCGTCGTCAAATACCCGAAGATCAAGTCCGGTGCTCTTCTGAAGTTTATCCAGACGATACACAAGCGTGTTTCGATGGATATAGAGCTGACGGGAAGTCTCGGATACATTCAGAGAATTCTCGAAGAACTTGTTGATGGTTGCAAGTGTCTCATTATCAAAATCATCCGGTGACTTGTCCGTAAAGATCTCTTTAATAAACATCTTGCACAGAGGAATCGGGAGCTGATAGATCAGACGACCGATTCCGAGCTGGCTGTAAGCGATGATATACTGATTTTCAAAGAAGATACGGCCGATATCAAGTGCCATTCTTGCTTCCTTATAAGATCTGGAAATCTCCTTGATCTCATTGACCGGATTGCCGTATGCCACATGAACAGTGCCATGATCTCCCTGCTCCAGAGTACGCACCACAAGCTCCGCAATATCATTCAGCTCGTCTGCGCCGTCACCCTTCTGCAGCTCCTTGATAATAATAATGCTCTTCTCATCAACAGCCGTGATGAAGTCATTCTTGTACTGGGAGAACAGCCCTTTGACTGCCTCCAGGGTAGAATAATCCTTGCTCTGCTCCGACTCGAGAATAAAAACAACGCGTCTCACATCTGTCGCAATATGCAGCCGCTTTGCTCTGTTATATACATCGACCAGCAGCAGATTGTCAAGCAGAAGGTTCTTGATAAAGTTATCCTTATCAAAATGTTCTTTATAGGCGATAAGCAGATTCTGGATCTGGAAAGCAGCAAGCTTTCCGATCACGGACGCATTATCCGCTCCGGACACAACGATAATATATTCAAGCTGAAAATCGTCAAACACCTTAAAATACAGACCGCCCTGTATTTCCTGTGATTCTGCCTGAGATTCCACAAAGCTGACGACATCCGAGCGGTTTACAGACGCCCCGTTGCTGGTTGATGCAACGATCTTGCCGTCAAGATCCGTTATTGTCAGTTCACACTTTGCGATATTCCGGATACCGTTAATAGTATCCTGCAGAACCAGGTTCGATAACATTTTCAGCACCTCCGAGCCGTGTCATTTTTTCATTTATGGTATTTTAATAAAAATAGGCACAAATTTTTTGTCTATTATAGCATAAATTGCTATAAGCAGAAAGACATTTTTTCCCGGTATGCAATTTCCGGTCCGTATCAGACCTCAAACATCATGTCTGCATAGGACGGCAGCGGCCAGTAGGACGCATCCACAAGTTCCTCAGCCTCGTCGATCGGTGTTCTCAGAGCCTTCATTGCCGGAACTACATAGTCGCGGAAGCAGACTGCCTGTGCACGTCCGGCAGGGTGCTGCTCTGCCTCAAGTACGACTGCTTCCAGATGCTCTCTCGCATCCTCGGCCTCATGAAGAAGAGCCGAGAGCTTCGCGATCTGTTTTTTCTGCACATAGATGTCACCGCCGCACTTCTCGATCGCATTTGCGGTGTTCGCAAGCATACCTGCATAGGAGATGATCGCCGGAATCAGCTTCTTGCCTGCAAGATCCAGCATCGTTCTTGCCTCAATATGGATATCCTTGGAGTAGGTCTCATATTTGACCTCGGATCTGGACACCAGCTCAGTCTCGGAAAATACACCGAAATCGGCAAAAAGCTTCACTGCCTTTTCTGAAGTCAGTGCAGGGATGGCATCCACCATAGAAGCTATGTTCGGCAGTCCTCTTCTCTTCGCCTCATGTACCCAGGAATCGGAATATCCGTTTCCGTTGAAAATGATCCTGCTGTGCTCCAGCGTATATTTGCGGATCAGATCTTTTACATCCTTTTCGAAATCCCCGGACTTTTCAAGAATGTCGCAGGCATCCCGGAACGCCTCTGCAGTGATCGTGTTCAATACCGTATTCGGTCCGGCGATCGAATCTCTGGAGCCGACCATACGGAATTCAAACTTATTTCCGGTAAATGCAAAGGGCGAGGTGCGGTTTCTGTCCGTAGCATCCTTGTGAATCGTGACCTGATTAGAGACGCCTGTGTCCAGATCTCCGCCGTGGGCAGTGGAAGATGCTGTTCCGTCATTTACGATCTGAGCCACGATCTTATCCAGCTGCTCTCCGAGGAAGACGGAGACAATTGCGGGCGGTGCTTCATTTCCGCCGAGACGGGACTCATTTCCCACATCGGATGCAGATTCACGGAGCAGGTCCGCATGCACATCTACTGCCTTCAGGATGCATGCAAGCACCAGCTGGAACTGCAGATTTTCATGGGGTGTTTTGCCCGGATCCAGCAGATTCATGCCGTCATCCGTCATCAGCGACCAGTTGTCATGCTTTCCGGATCCGTTCACTCCCTGGAAGGGCTTCTCGTGAAGCAGGCAGCGAAGACCATGTCTGGTAGCAACGCGCTTTAAGGTCTGCATGACGACCTGATTGTGGTCGACCGCTACATTCATTTTTTCATAAATCGGGGCAAGCTCATGCTGTGCGGGCGCAACCTCGTTGTGCTGTGTCTTTGCCGGAACGCCCAGCTTCCAGAGCTCCACATTGACATCATGCATGTAGGCGGCGATTCTCGGACGAATCGTTCCGAAATAGTGATCGTCCAGCTCCTGACCCTTCGGCGGCATGGCACCGAACAGTGTCCTTCCGGTAAAGATCAGATCCGGTCTCTGCAGATATTTTGCCCGGTCAATAATAAAATATTCCTGCTCCGCACCCACATAAGGCACAACATGCTTTGCTTCCGTATTTCCGAACAGACGCACGATACGCATGGCCTGCTCATCAAGTGCCTGCATGGAACGAAGAAGCGGAGTCTTCTGATCCAGTGCCTCTCCCGTATAAGAGCAGAATGCGGTCGGAATATAGAGGATCGCTCCTCCTTCCGAATGTCTGACAAAGGCAGGTGATGTGGCATCCCAGATGGTATAGCCTCTCGCCTCAAAGGTCGCACGCAGACCGCCGGAGGGGAACGAGGATGCATCCGGTTCTCCCTTGATCAGCTCTTTTCCGGAGAGAGACATCAGTACCTTGCCGTTCTCCATGGGAGCAGAGACAAAGGAATCATGCTTCTCTGCCGTCATTCCGGTCAGCGGCTGGAACCAGTGGGTATAATGCGTGGCACCTTTTTCGAGTGCCCACTCTTTCATCTCGTGTGCGATCACGTCAGCAGTCTCGAGATCGAGAGTCTCCCCCTCATTCAGCACCTGACGCAGCTTCTGGTATACCTTCTTCGGAAGACGCGCCTGCATTGCGGAGTCGTTAAAAACATCCTCTCCAAAAATCTTTGAGACATCTGTGTATGCATTTTCCATGTAATTTTCTCCGTTCCTGTTCCTATACACTTGCCGCGACCGATCATGGATCAGTCTTTCTTTTTATCCATCAGGAGACGAATCCCGCTCCTGTGATTGCGAATTGTCAGTCTTGTCGGATTTCCGCCGTATTCCCCGTCCAGTGTCCAGGGCACCTCTGCGGCAGACTCAAAGGTGATTTCATCCGTCTTGTAGATATCGATCATATCCGAGTCATAGTTCTTTGTGATCAATGCCCCTAGGGCAGCTTGAAATTCTATCACATTTCTCGGATTTCTGACGAGAAGAACCTCGAAAAGACCGTCATTCAGATCCACAAAATCCTCATCAAACAGCACATTCTTCATGCCGCCCACCGAGAACGAGTTAGTGACCATTCCGAAAATATAATCTTCCTGCTTTGTACTGCCGTTTACATGAACACGCATCATGTAATGCTTTAGATCCGTGAGCTGCTTGGTCGCCTCCATAATATAGGCAAAATGACCGATCGCATTCTTCATGTTCTGATCCGTATTGTAAGCAACATCCGTAAAGGCACCGAAGGCAGCAACATAAATAAAATAATTGTCATTGAATTCCCCGACATCCAGAGTGACCGGCTCCCCGCCCAGAATGTCGGCAACTGCAGTCAGGATATCTCTCGAGAGCCCCAGGCTCACGGCATAATCATTAGTAGATCCCACCGGAATATACCCGATCGGAATATCCAGACCGCTTCTTAAAATACCTGTCACAGCCTCGTCGAGTGTTCCGTCACCCCCGGCAACAATGATCATATCATATACGATCCGGTTCTCTGACAGATAGTCCACTGCCTCACCCTGTGCCTGGGTCGGGTGCACCTCCACCACATAACCGGCTTTGACAAACATATCGATGACCTCGGAAAGATGCTGCAGGAAGACGCCTCTTCCCGCCCGAGGATTATATATCAGCAATACTCTGTGTGCCACGACGCTTTCTCCTGCATAAATCATCCGGCTTTCAAAATAAATTCTACTTATTTTACACCAGTTGCAGATATGGCGCAAGAAGGGTAGAATACTGAAAAAGCGTCAATAAATGAAGCGATACTCAGTAATTGTACTCAAACGGAGATAGAAAATGAAAACAGCCGTCATCACAGGTGCATCACGCGGGATCGGAAGAGCCGCCGCCCTTCGCTTCGCGGAAGCGGAACCTATGAATCTGATGTTGAACTGCGGGAGCTCCCCGGATGCCCTGGATCAGGTCGTACAAACAATTGCACAAACCACCTCCTCCCATGCCCTGGCATATGTCGGTGACGTATCCGATGAGGCAGCTGTCAGAGAGATGTTCGAGGAGACCGAACAAAGCTTCGGAGTTCCGGATGTACTCATCTGCAATGCCGGCATTGACTGGGCCGGTCTCCTTCAGGACATGACCTCGGAAGAATGGGACCGGGTCCTCTCCGTAAATCTGAAGAGCGCCTTTCTCAGCATGAAATACGCGATCCCCTTGATGTTAAAAAAACACAGCGGATCGATCGTTCTCGTCTCCTCTGTCTGGGGTTCCTCGGGCGGTGCCTGCGAAGCTGCCTATTCGGCCAGTAAGGGCGGACTCAATGCCCTCGCACGCGCTATGTCAAGAGAACTGGCGCCCAGCGGCATCAGGGTCAATGCGGTCTCCTTCGGTGCCATTGACACGGTCATGAATGACCGCCTGTCCCGCGAGGAAAAAAGCGCCCTGATTGAGGAAATCCCGCTCGGGCGCATGGGCACACCGGAGGAAGCCGCCGATTTCATCTATGACACTGCCTTCCATCATCCCTATATGACAGGACAGATCCTGACGATGGACGGCGGGTGGACGGTATAAGCGGACAAAAGACGCACAGCGCCCGTTCATACAGATATCATACAGCTATATAGAGAAGAAGGATCCGGCCGATCATATATGATCACCGGATCCTTCTGTTATGTTTCTCTTCTATTGTATTCCTTTACTTTTACGCTCCTTAGCTTTTACGTTTCTCTGCTTTGGCGTTTCTCTGCTTTACTATACTTGTGTTATGAAACTTCTCCGCTTTCTATGTTTCTCCTTTGTTTCCCGGGAACGGCGGTCTTCTTACTGTTTCCAATGTCCGTGCATGACCGCCAGATGTACGATCACACCTGCTACCGGAATCAGCCCCTGATAAATAGAAAGGTTCAGTATTCCGCGGCCGTTCAGAGCGCCTTCCAGAATATCAAAGCCGGTAAGAACCAGTACTCCTATCGTAAACAGCTGCTTCTTCTCAAATGTCAGAACCTCGATCTCATTTGCCTCTCCGAGAGAAAAATCAGCGCGCCCGTTCCTGTAGAACAGCCATGCTGTGATGATATTTCCGATGAGACAAACAATATATAAAAGAAGAGGTGCCTGAGAGGCAGCCGTCTCTCCGATAAATAATCCGACTAAGAACCAGATTGCATGCACCAGTTCCACAAATGCGCAGAATAAAAGGAAGATTCCGCCTGCGCGAAGCACTTTTCGTGCTCTACGATCCATTTTTTACCCTCTCTTCCTGCCTGTTGTTCTGTCGTTTCCGACAGCTGATATGCCAATGAATATCTGTTTTCATTTTATCCTGTTAACACCTTTTCCCGCAATGTACATTTTACATGATTTATAGCCGGAAGACGATCCGGCAGCATGGCTCAGGGCTGCATTCCGCCCTCAGGCAGCACGGATTTCCTGCTTTCGCGTCTTCTGTCTGCGCCGGATAAAGGATGAAATGACACAACATCTTCAATTGAAAGACACAATTTCACCACATTTTTTTATGAAAATACAAAGCATAAAAGAAATCAAAATCCACCTGCCGCAAGGCATCTTTCTCAGGCAGGTACATCCATATCAGAAATTACTTGGGAGGACTTCACTATGAAAAACAGATTATTCAGAACCTTATCGAAGCTCACGGCAGGTGCCGCGATTGCAGGCCTCACTGCTTCAGGCCTTTTCTACAGTGCACAGCCTGTCTCAGCAGCAACCGCAGCAGCAGAAGCTGACGCTGACGCCGGCAGTACCTATATTTCACTTGGATCTGACGACGACAATACTCTGACAGCTGCAGAAACTGTCTCCGCTTCGAACTCTTCCAACTCCGTGGCTTCCGTTGCAGCCTACGCAATGTCATCCATGGTTGCGATCACAAATACTTCCGTTGAAGAAGTGCAGAACTACTTCGGCGGATACGGATTCGGCGACGGACAGACAGTCGAAAGCGTCAGCATGGGAACCGGCATCATTATCGGAGAGACCGATGACACAATTCTGATCGCTACAAACGCACACGTCATTGAAAATGCTTCGGACCTGTCCGTTGCATTTGTGGATGACTCCGCTGCAGGTGCAAATGTCGTGGGAGCGGATGCAACAAATGACCTTGCTGTCATCTCGGTCGCAAAGACAGATATCTCCGAAGACACACAGAGTAAGATCTCCGTCATTCATATCGGATCCTCTGCGAACCTGGTCGTCGGCGAACAGGTCGTCGCAATCGGAAACGCCCTTGGCTACGGTCAGTCCGTATCCTCAGGAATCGTCAGTGCTCTGAACCGCACGATCTCGGCAACTTCTTCCAGCACATACGATTCGGGATCTTCCGACAAATCTCAGATCGGACTTATTCAGACAGATGCTGCCATCAATCCCGGCAACTCCGGCGGTGCTCTGCTCGACATGAACGGCAATCTGATCGGCATCAACTCCGCAAAATATGCAAGTACGGAAGTCGAGGGAATGGGATTTGCAATTCCCGTTGACGAAGCAATGACGATCCTTGAGGATCTGGTCAACAATGCGTCCTCCGGCACCGGCTCAACAGCAGAAAACCCAAGCTCTTCCGATGCTTATCTCGGTGTCAGTGTCGCAACGATCTCCCAGAACTATGCGGCTTACTACGGTGTTCCCGAAGGTGTCTATGTCAGCTCAGTCGTCACAAACGGTGCAGCTGCAAACGCAGGCATCCGGTCCGGCGATATCCTGACCGGCTTCGACGGAACAACGATCGCATCCACAGATGACCTGACCACTGCACTTTCGAAATGCAATGCCGGAGACACAGTCAGCGTGACCTTCATGCGTGCGGAAGCAAACAGCAGCAATTATACGGAGCAGACCGTTCAGGTCACCCTCGGAAGCAGAAACTCCGGGGCACAGCAGACATCCGCTGCTGCCCGATAAAGAGGCAGCTGCCGATCGGCTCACATACAAAGGGCTGAGGATCAATTCAAACACCCGAATCGATCCTCAGCCCTTTTTTTAATTTCAGGAGACTGTTTTTTTACAGTCCCTTATGCAATTCATATTTGTCAGCTTAAGCCCGCCTCTGCTGCATCCTCCGAAGTAGAACTTCCGTGGATCGCCTGACCGACGTCCTCATCCTCGCCGAAGAGATAGCCATAGTAGTCATTGTCAATGACAGCCTTAGAGAAGTTCAGCTTGTTGCTGATCTGCGCAAGGATCCGATCAATATAATCATCATCCCGCTCGTATCCGTCATAGGGATAGAACTCGTCTTCCTCTATGTCATACATACCCTGTTCTGTCACAAACTTTTTACTGTTCCAGAACACGATCGCTTCCTGATCAGAGAAGACGTCGCGGCCAACCAGGAGTCTTGAGTCATACTCCAGTCCAAACAGGTTGGACAGCGTCGGTACGACATCCAGGCTGAAAGTCGGTGCAGAGATCTCTGTCGCATAATCTTTGTATTCATTTTCCAGACAGCCGGACCAGAGGAACAGTGCATTGCGGTCCTGCTCCCAAGCATGGGCCGGATCATAGCCATAGAGTTCCGCTACATAATCTTCGGAATTTCCCCATGCCTCTGACTTTTCAAGACCGTACGGATAGTGATCGGCAGTCATGCAGATCACGGTATCATCTGCAAGGCCTTCCTCTTCCAGATCCGCGATCAGTCTTGTCAGTGCGTCCTCCACATGCAGCTGATAAGCAGCAAAGGCTTTTACGGTATCAGACTTGCTGTCCCCGTAATAAGCTTCTACACGATCCCAGGTCTCATCCACCTTTCCGCTGTCCGACTTATACGGAGCGTGACCGGAGATGGTCATGAAATAAATACTGAACGGTGTCTTATCCTTATAGGTCTGGAAGGTCGTCGCAATCGTGCCCTCATCATCCGCCCATGAGCCTGTGATATCCTCCAGAGCCTTGTCCGGATCGTAGCCGTCATCACCGCTGTGACCTGCCATATACCCCAGGAAGGTCTCATATCCGAGACTCTCATGTGTCAGATTTCTGTCATAATAGTTGAAGTCGCCGTTATGATATGCGATATTGTAATAATTCTGACGCTGCAGCTGATTTCCAAGCGTAAAGTAGTTGTTATTATCTTTGATCTCCAGCATCGTCTCGACACCGTCCTGCGGAGCAAGGCCGGTCAGGAAAGAGAACTCTCCGGTAGAAGTACTGCCGCCCCAGGAAGGCTGGTAATAATTTGAGAAATAGATGCCGTTATGCTGCATTCTATAGAGCGTCGGAGTGAGCTCCTCGCTGATGATCGCGTCAGAGAATCCCTCCAGACAGATCAGGATCAGATTCTTGCCTTCAAACAGCCCGGTATACTGATTTTTATTGGATGCCGTCAGAGAGCTGACATACTCATTCAGCGCCTCGATCTCTTCATTATCCGTATCGGCAAATTCGAGATCCATTTTGTTTTCACCGGTGACGACAGTCGTCTCTTTCACTGAACTGTCCTCTGTTTCTGCCGTATCCTCATTTGTATCTGCCGCTGCTTCTGCCGTATCCTCTGCGTTTTCCTCTGATTTATCATCGGAGGTCGCGGCGATCGTAAAGCCGGTCTTGTTTTTATTTCCGAAGAGATCATATTTGAACGCAAGGCGTGTGCTCTTCAGGAGACCGAAGGTACGAACGGAGGTATCAAAATTGAAATCCTCGCTGTAATCGGAAGCATATCTGCCGTGAGAAGCAGCAAAAGAGGTCAGTCCGTTCAGGAGCAGAGCTGCCAGCATAACGGCGATTCCGATTCGGTAATAATACCGTCTTGCCGGCAGATATTTTCTGGCAAAGATCAGATAAACAACAGGAACCCAGAAAAATAAAAGAATTTTGGGAATTCCTGCAAGAATCGTGACCACGACAGTGCCGCCGAATCCGCCGACTACATCTCCCGCTCCCGTCGTGATCTCAGAGAGAGACATATAGAACTGGAAGGAACTGCGCACCATGCACTGTACAGTAAAATAAAGCGCCATGACCAGCAGACAAATTTCCGTCACGATCCAATTCACTTTGCGGCTGAAGAAGGTGGTAATACCGCTGATCAAAAATCCGAAAGCAATCGCAAAGAACAAAAAGCTGATGCCTCTGTTTTTGCCGCTGCAGAGCAGGCGCAGGATCAGCTCATAGTAAACCATGACGATGGGCATAAGAAACAGATGCCCGTACTTTTTGATCTGCCTGTACTGCGGCGAACGGAAAAATGCAGGCTCCGCAATCACGATTCCTCTCTTCTCCGGTACGTTCCGGCGCGCCCCCGTCTTCCTTCCGCTTTCTGAGATGCGGCTCTCGGTCTTACGGTTCTTTGACGCATACAGTCTGTCTTCGCGAGATACATTTCCGCGCTTCTTTCCGGAAGCGGAAACGTTCTTTTTCCGCGCAGATGAACCTGTCCGCGCCGTGCTTCCGGATGCGGATTTTCTTGTCCTTCCGGAAACCTCTGTCTGCGGTTTTCTCTTCTTTACAAAAGCGCTCGTTCCCGAAGAAACCGGCTTCTTCTTTTTCGGACGCTCAGCGCCTGCCCTGTCGGACGTGCGGCCGGAAGTGGCTCCTGACGGACGCTTCCGTCTCTCTTCCCTTTCTTCCACTGGACTCTCCCCCCCATAAAAATGCAGATATCCCGTTCTTTAAGATATCCGTGTAAGAAAAAATATATCAAATCATCTATGCCGGATCGTTATCCGGAAATTTACAACGAAATATTATAGCACAGTGAAATCTGATGCGTGATGTAATTTTGCGGATTTCAGAATCTTCTTCGTTTTTTTACTTTTCGCCGATTGTAAAATGAAGTTGCACACTTAATACAAAAAATGATCCACAG
>JAUNAN010000144.1 GCA_030527595.1 Lachnospiraceae bacterium
GGGGACGATTCATGGAAATAAAAACAATCTCTTCGAAAATGAAAGAACAGTACGGTCAGAAGATCTATCGTCTGTCCCTGAGCTCCGGCTGTACCTGCCCGAACAGGGACGGAACCGTGGGTACGGGCGGATGTACCTTCTGCTCAGAGGGCGGCTCCGGTGACTTTGCGGCGCAGGCGCAAAAAGAGCTGTGCAGGTCGGCAGAGGAAAATCTGAACCGTCAGATCGAGGAGGCGAAGGCCAGAGTTGCCGGGAAGCTGAAGGGGACGGAATCGGATCGCAGATATATCGCTTATTTTCAGTCATTTACCAATACCTATGCGCGAAATGCGGAGGAGCTTGCCTATCTTGAGGCTCTTTACTCAGCTGCGATCAGGAGACCGGATATCGTTGTGCTGGATCTGGCAACCAGACCGGATTGTCTGGGCAGAGAGGTGATGGATATGCTTGCCCGTGTCGGCTCCTGTGCTCCGGAGAAGGAGATCTGGATCGAGCTGGGGCTGCAGACGATAAATGAGAGAACTGCTCAGGCCTTCCGGCGGGGCTATGCACTTCCTGTATTTGAGCAGGCGTATGAAAGCTTAAAGCGCGAGGGGTATCAGGTGATCGCGCATGTGATTCTCGGGCTTCCCGGGGAAAGCCGCGAGGATATGCTGTCGACGGTGCGGTATCTTGCCGGGCTGTCTCCGCGGCTCGACGGCATTAAGCTGTCCCTGCTCCATGTGCTGAAGGGGACAGAGCTGGCGGCACAGTATGCGCAGAATCCCTTTCCGATTCCGGAAATGGAGGATTACTGCGAGCTGGTCGTGGACTGCCTGAAATGTCTGCCGGAGGATGTGGTGATCCATCGCATGACGGGAGACGGACCGAAGAAGCTTCTGATCGCGCCGCTTTGGAGCGGTGATAAGAAGCGGGTGCTGAACTGTCTGAACCGCAAGATCCGGGAAGCGGAGCGCGGCAGTCGGTAAGAAATGAAAAAACTGATCAGCTCATAGCGGCAAAACGAATCATAGCGTAATGACAAAGTGAATCATAAAGTAATGGCGAAGCAAATGACAAAGCAGATGACGAAAAATATGACAGAAGGAAATCCGCTCCGGCTGATTCTTTTATTTTCCCTTCCGATGATTGCGGGAAATCTCCTTCAGCAGATGTATAACATGGTGGACGGCATTATTGTCGGCCGGGCACTCGGGGCGGAGGCACTGGCAAGTGTCGGCGCCACGAGCAGCGTTCAGTTTCTGATCATCGGATTTTGCACGGGAACCTGCAGCGGATTTGCGATTCCGCTTGCGCAGAGCTTCGGCGCGGGAGATCACAGGGGACTGAAGCGGTTTGTGTGGAATACCTGGTTTCTGACAGCAATGATGGCGGTCATCATTACTGCGCTGTGTGTGATTTTCTGCCCGACCATCCTGCATCTTTTATCCACTCCCGATGAGATCTATCAAAATGCATACAGCTATCTGGTGATCCTGTTTATCGGTATTCCCTGCACTCTGCTCTACAATATGCTCGCAGGGATGCTGAGAGCGGTGGGAGATTCCAGGACGCCGTTTTTGTTTCTGGTTTTTTCCACCTGCCTGAATATCGTCCTCGATCTTCTGTTTATTATCGTATTTGGATGGGGCTGTGCGGGTGCGGCGCGAGCAACCATTATGTCGCAGGGCGTAAGCGGACTTCTCTGCCTGCGGCTTCTCCTAAAGAGGTATGACATCTTAAAGCCCGGAAGTGAGGAGAGGAAGATTCAAGGGAACTATGTCCGAAAGCTTCTCTTTACGGGCATACCTATGGGACTTCAGTACTCTGTCACGGCGATCGGCAGTATGATGATGCAGATTGCGGATAACAGGCTCGGAACTGTTTTTATTTCCGGCTATGCGTCGGGCTTTAAGATCAAGCATCTTTTTATGTGCCCGATGGATGCGATGGGCACGGCTACCGCTATGTATGTCGGGCAGAATCTCGGGGCAAACAGAATGGACCGAATCAGGAAGGGAATGCTTCAGATGACGGGGACAGCTGCCCTGTACGGCATATTCTGCGGAATTATTATGTACTTCTTCGGTTATTCTATTTCCTCTCTGTTTGTCTCTTCAGACAATGTGGAGGTGCTTGCCGCTTCGGCGATGTACGCAAAGTATGTCGGTATGTTTATGTGGACAGTGGGGATACTGATCGTGATCCGGTACAGTGTTCAGGGAATGGGGTATTCCGCTATCACGGTCGTGGGTGGAGGATTGGAGCTGGCTGCGCGTGGAATGGTGAGCTTTCTTGCCGTTCCGGTATACGGATATCTGGCAGTCTGCTTCACGGATCAGGTGGCATGGGTCGTTGCGATGGTCTATATTATCGTGATCGGAATCTGGTGCTTCCGCCGTGTGCAGAGGCGTATGGAAAAAGCGCTATAATTGTTTTTCTTATGTCCGGGATTTCCGCCGCAGATAGAGATGTATGGAGAATGTTATAATGATGTTGGCTTGAAGCTGATGCTTCCTCCATATGCAGAGGCATATGGAACTAAGTAAATAATAAAGAAAGCAGCGGAGTCGGAAAGGATCAGAAGCCTTCCCGTCTCCGCTGTTTTCTCATTTGTATACGCTTAAGAGCGCCCTCCCACTCTGCCTTCTCATTTTCAGTTTGAAGTTCAAGACCATAGGGGATCTGTTTGGGGCGCATTGTCTCGTCGTCCACGAAGACCTCAGTGACGTAGGCGCGGTTGATCACGTAACGCATACCGGTCTTCTTTTCCTCGACATAGGAGTCTACCCGGACTTCCATTGAGGTCCTGCCGACATAGGTGATCTTTCCGATGATGACGACAATATCGTTGAGTCTGGCGCCGCGCTTGAATTGCAGGTTGTCCACCGAGGCGGTGGTCACGCTGCCGCCGCAATGGCGCTCTGCGGTGACGCCCGCAACCTCATCGATCCATTCCATAATGCGGCCGCCGAAGAGGCTGCCCGTGCCGTTGATGTCCTGATATAAGAGGCAGTGACTCCATTCGGTGATCGAGTCTGCAGTTGTCTTCATTTGTCTTGTGTCCATCTTCCAGATACTTCCTTTATCTATATTGTTTACAGATTTGTTTATGTATTTGCTTATATATTGGTTTCTGATAGATATTTCTTTCTGATTTCCTTATGTATAGAAAGTACAGCGAAGTATACCGCTCTATTGTACCATAAGTGTCGGATTCAGTGAGAGATATGATATATATAGCGTTGGATTTAGGAGAGCAGTGCGGGGAAACTGAGTAATCTGCGATTTCCCAGTACAGTTTCTGAGTAGGCGGTGCGGGGGAACTGAACAGGTTGCAAATCCCCCGCCCTCATTGCAGGCAAGCAGTGCGGGGAAACTGAGTAATCTGCGATTTCCCAGTACAGTTTCTAAGTGGGCGGTGCGGGGGAACTGAACAGGTTGCAAATACCCCGTACTATTTGTTGGCAAGCAATGCGGGGAAACTGAGTAATCTGCGATTTCCCAGTACAGTTTCTGAGTAGGCGGTG
>JAUNAN010000145.1 GCA_030527595.1 Lachnospiraceae bacterium
AATGAAGAAAACATGGAAATAGGTCAATTCGACAGCTCCAGGAATTGACCTATTTCAAGAAAATGCGGAAACAGGTCACAGATCAGGAAAATTCAAAGTGAAAGTCTGTCTCAGCCCTCAAACGGTTTGACATCCTTCACAGCCTCAGCAGGAGTGATCTTCTTGTCATCCTGATCGATGTCCAGAAGTGTGTAGAGATCATTTCCCATGCCGAGCTCCTTCATATAGCTGAGCTGGCGGAAACCGTGGCGGGTGGACATGCGCTCCGCGAGATCTCGGTGGTCTTCCTCCTTCAATGCATAGATCAGGTCTACGGAAGCCTGATCTGCAGCCAGAATGTCGGTGGAAGCGACAATGCCGATGTTCGGTGTAACAACAGGGGCAGCGGCGCAGCCTTCGCAGTCGCAGGAAACGGACATATTGCGGAGAACATTGATATACACGATCTTCTCACCGAAGAAATCAATGACAGATTTCGTGGATTCGGAAATACGCTCCATGAGTTCTTCCTCCGCGATGCTCCACTGATTGGAGGAACCTTCTACCGTGTGGATCATGGCTTTTCCGATGCGTCCGTCTGCACAGCCGATACCGAGATTCTTGTTGGAACCGCCGAAGCCTCCCATTATGTGACCTTTAAAATGAGTCAGGGTCAGAAGAGAATCATAGGTCGGAAGACTTTCACCGACAGACATTTCTGTGAACCATTTGCCGCCTTTGACCGGAAGCATTGCCGTTCCGTGCTCATCCATGATGTCGACCGGAGCGAAGGTCCAGCCATTGACTTCCAGTGTTTTTCGATGTTGTTCCGTGGTATAACGGTCACCCTCATAGTAGGTGTTGGTCTCTACGATAGAAGCATCCGGCAGACGATTCTCGATCAGCTGCTGTACCCATGGGCGCGGAATGATGTTCGGTCCGTTCTGCTCGCCGGTGTGAAGTTTGATACCGACTTTTCCGGTCAGAGAAGCTCCGACCTTGTCAAAAATCCTCTGCAGACCTTCTGCAGAAAGATCGCTGGTAAAATATACAGTTGATTTTTCGCCGGTGCGTTCCTCAAATGTAACATAGCGGTCGCCTCCGGTACCAGGTTTGATTTTTAATGCCATAAGTAGTTACCTCACTTTTCTTTTTGTTCAGTCCTCAAGTGTCAGTGTGAGAAGCTCATTTTCCTGGCTGGCATGCTGCAGCATCCGGATCAGGCGCTCAGCTCGATGGTGGAGCTGTTCTTTCAGCTGTTCAGCATGCTTCAGCTCGATCGTGAGCGGTTCGTTCAGCTCTGTCAGACAGTCATGCAGAGCATCCAGATTTCTTCCGTACCATTCCGGAAAGTCCAGTGTCTCTGAAAACAGATCGTGGATCTGGGACATGCTTTCCATACAGCTTCCGTCTATAATGATCGTTTTCATAACATTCACTCCTCCCCGTAAAGCAGTTCAAAGGTTTCATAGTGATCCTCGGTATAATAGATCAGACCGTCATCGGAATAAACGATGCGTTTTGCTCCGCGCTTTGATGCACCGAGGGTATCGATGTCACATTCGTGATAGGAGCGGCCTTTCTTTTCAGGGAGTACACCCTCGTAATTGCCGAAGTAGTCACCGCCGATGGACTTGCCCGGTGCATAGTCTTCGAGAGAACCGCCCGGCCAGCCAAGTGCTTTCGCCTCTTTTTTCGTAATAAAATTGTCGGGCAGATGTTTGTAAGTGTACAGGTACAGCGCGACATCCTCCTTAGAGGTATAACTGCCGTCCTCATCCAGCGTTGTGTCGGCAGCTTCCGTTGTTCTGTCGGTATAGGAACTGTCCTTCTTTGGGGCATTGCCGGATGGGGACTTCTTATATCCGCAGGCAGTCAGCAGAAGGAGCAGGACCATGGCGAACAGAGCAGCATATTTTTTAAATTGCTTCATGTGGAATCCTCCCTTTTCGATTTGTTGTTGCTTTTCATTGTATCATAAGTTGCGGGGAACGCACTATCCAGGTTGTGAAAAAACAGAGTTTATGATATGATTTCAGACGAGAAAGATAGAAGTGATTTAGAAATAGAAAGGAAATTTATGATAAAGAAGAAAAATATCCTGCGTGTCAGTGTGCTCTGTATGGCTCTGCTGTTTGGCGGTCAGGCATTTGCGAAAGATGTTTCTGCAGAGCAGGTGATAGAAGAGCTGACAGAAGAGCTGGACAGTCCGGATCCGGACGGCGGTCATTACCGTGAGGCGAGAGAGCAGTCTTCACCGAGAAGAGCACGGATGAGAATGAAAGCTTCCTCAACAAGAGGATGGTACGGCAGTCAGCTTGCCTCCGGAAATGAGCAGGCATTTTATGATGCTCTGCTGGAGAAGAGCGGACAGCTGAGTGAGATGACAGCAGCCTATGCAGCATATAAACAGAAAACCGGAAGCGTGGACGGGACCTTCGTTTCAATTACGTTAAGTGATCCGGTGACCTGCGTCTGGGCAGAGCGTTATCAGAATGCGGATTATCTGGAATTATATATGGCATTCAACCGTGCGACCCACGCTTTTATCAAGGACTATCCGGAATATTTCTGGCTGGGTTCCTTTACGATCGGTTTCCATGCAGCGAAGAATTCGGATGGAACGCATACCCTGAAAGGCATCAAACTGAGTCCTGCAGAGTATTATGAGGGACTGATGACGGATGATTTCGGAATCACCGCGGAAGCTCTGCAGGCTGCGATCGCAGCAGTCGGCAGTCAGGATACGGCTTACGATACCGTCAAGGCAGCACATGATTACACCGTGAATCTGATCAACTACGGAAATGCCGGACAGGGATACGGACATGTGATCACCGGAGCACTGCTTCAGAAGTATGAACATACGGCAGTCTGTGAGGCTTATGCAAAGCTGTTCTGTCTGCTGTGCAGAGAAAACGGCATTAACTGTATTACGATCAACGGCGGTGCAAAGAGAGATTCCAACGGAAATATTGTGGCAGATCACATGTGGAACTATGTGCAGATCGATGGTTTCTGGTACCTGGTAGATGCGACCTGGGATGATACACTCACCACGAAAGCATATTTCCTTGCAGGTGCGGAATCAGCCGCATACAGCAGTACAAAAACAGTTTCTGACAATCATATGCCGGTAGGAATATTTTCCACAGATGATTCTCAGGCAGAATATGCTGCCTTTTCAGTGCCGGCATGGTCAGAGCTTTCCTATGAGGAGCGCAATACCGTGCTCACACCGGAAAAAGACCGGCTGACACTGAAAGTGGGTGAAACCGGGGATCTGTCCAGCGTGGACAGTACCTTTCATGAAAGTACTACGAGGGTTACCTGCAGCTACGAGTCTTCCGATAAAAAGGTTGTGACAGTAGACAGCAAGGGAAAGGTGACTGCAGCAGGCGTGGGAACCGCAGAGATCACGATTACCAGCAGTGTGCTTTCCAAAGTCAAGACTACGGTAAGCGTTACCGTGGAGGCTGCCGTACCTGAGACAGAACCAGCAACGGAGCCGGTG